>CAXAJC010000060.1:0-10404 GCA_963969005.1 uncultured Cellvibrionales bacterium
GTGTTTAATCTGGTCGAGTTATTCGCTTAAATCTAGACCAGTATCTGCTCAAACATCAAATATTCGCAGACCTCCATACCACACGCTTTGTAGGTAGCATGGGCATTGGAATTATCAGTTTCAGCATAGAGTCTGAAACCGCAAACAGGCACTTTGGAGGCCTTGGCCATAGCCTGTAGCTGACTGTACATGGCCCGGTAAATTCCCTTGCGGCGATACTCTGGTTTGACATACACAGACTGAATCCACCAGATGAGGCCATTGCGCCAATCAGACCATTCATAGGTCACCATCAACGTCGCCGCTGCTGTGGAATCTTCCTCAGCGATCAGATAAAAGCCAAATTGCGGCCGTTCAAACAGGCCCTCAACCCCAAGAATTGCCGCGTCTGGATCCAATGTTTTGTTTTCAGTTTCCAGCGCCATGGCGCAGTTATGAGCCGTTAGCAAACTGCTATCTTCAATGGTCCCTGTGCGTATTTGTAACATCCACGTAGCCCCTTAGAATATTGTCTTATCCAAATGTAAATTAAACCATTGATCTCCATAATTGACCATTGCGTAATAGCAGCGAAGCACATAGAGTGGCCAGCTTTAAAGGCCCTCACCCAGCGCCTGTAACCAAGAGCCCCAAATGTACACCATTGAAGTCAAAGATATCCCCTATCAGGCCGACAGCGCACCGCTATTTGCGGCTCTGCGCGATCTGCCCGAGGCGATCTGGCTCGATAGTGGCAAGCCCAAAAGTCTGCAGGGGTGCTTTGATATTATCTCCACCAGCCCGGATGCTTTGATTGAAACCAATGGTCAGCTGTCGACTATCTATGAGGGCAATACGACGGGCAGTTCTGATGCCGATCCCTTTTTGCTTGCCAAGCAGCTACTGGAACCTCTGCTGCCCATAGACCCCAGTATCGACGCGCCCTTTGTCGGCGGTTTGCTAGGTTACTTTGGTTATGATTTGGGCCGCCGTGTAATCGGCATTGACGACCTTACTGATACTGTTACCGACCTGCCGGATATGCGTCTTGGCCGGTATCTCTGGAGCCTGGTAGTGAACCATCAGTCCCGGCGTAGCCAGCTATTTTTCCACCAGCAATGTCCGGCCGCACTGCAGCAGGATATCTGTGCGCGCCTGGACAGGGCTATGCACACAAATCAACCTGAGCCAGACTTAAGCTTTAAGCTGCTGCAGCCCTTCGCACCCACATTGACTCGCCAGCAGTACAGGGAGTCTATTGGCACAATTAAAAACTATATTGCCAGCGGCGACTGCTATCAGACTAATTTTACCCAGCATCTCAGTGCCCGCCATCAGGGCGATCTATGGCAGGCCTATCTGACACTGCGGGATGCGTCCCCTGCACCCTATGCTGTGTTCTGGCAATGGGCAGACAAAGCTGTACTGTCACTGTCTCCGGAACGATTTATAAAAGCCGATATCGGCAATAACCAGATTACCGTGGAGACCAAGCCCATCAAAGGCACAGTGCTCCGTGGCAGCACTGTAGAGCAGGATCAAAACAATGCCATTAAGCTGCTTAACAGCACCAAGGACCGTGCTGAAAATTTGATGATCGTAGATCTACTGCGCAATGATTTGGGCAAAAACTGCGAGCCCGGCAGCATCCGGGTACCAGAACTATTCAGTCTTGAGAGCTTTCCCAATGTCCATCATCTGGTAAGCACGGTCACCGGCGTGCTGCGGTCGGATCGCAGCGTTATTGATCTGCTGCGGGACAGCTTTCCCGGGGGCTCAATTACCGGAGCACCCAAGAAGCGTGCCATGGAAATTATCGAACAGCTTGAGCCCGTTAAACGCTCCCTGTACTGCGGCAGCATTGGCTATATCAGCGCCTCCAACAATATGGACACCAATATCGCCATTCGCACATTAATTGCCGATGGCGATAGTCTCCACTGCTGGGGCGGCGGCGGCATAGTGGCAGATTCTGACGCCGACAAAGAGTTTGAAGAATCTATGAATAAGATTCGTCTGCTGCTACAAACATTGGAAGCAATGTAAAACGAGCATGCAGCCCAGCCCCTTAAAGCTGGTGCTCTTTGCGCCAATCCTGATCAATAATATCCCCCTGATTATCCAGAGCCGGATACGTAAGCTGATGTTTCTGGCAATATCTGGCAAGCAGCGGTTGGGACCATTCAAACAGCAGTTGCTGGTAGCGATTGTCATCTAGCCTGCGCTGCTGATAAAAACCCGCAGACTCTCTCTGCCTTCTGGCTTCGGCCAAAATAATGGCGCAGGCAACACTGACATTAAAAGACTCCACCATTCCCAGCATCGGCACTGTAATTCTGGTATCGATAAAAGCGCTGGCACCAGCACTGATACCGTACTTTTCAGCACCTAGTAGCAATGCTGTGGGTCGGGTAAAATCCACTTCTCTGTAGTCCACAGACTGGCCCGCTGTATCAGCTGCAACCACCTGATAGTTGGCGGATTTAAGTTGCTGTAAGGGCTCGGAGACATCCTGATAGACATGGGTCTGAACCCATTTATGAGTACCCATGGTGGTCCCTGTATGGGCCCGGAAGCTGGCCTCATCAAGAGCCGAGTGCACATCCATAATCCCCACCGCATCGCAGGTGCGCACAATGGCCGATAGGTTCTGCCCTTTGTGGACAGAGTCACTCACTACAGTGAGGTCCGGCTGGCGCAAATTAAGCACCTCTACTAATCTCGCAAAACGCTCAGCCGTCATAGGCAAACCTATACTGGTTGTATCTCCTGCTGGTAGGCCAACAGCACCTCTTCAGCAATCATTTTAATGCCCAGCTCGACAGTTTTGGCGTCCTGGGCATAGGACACGCGAATACATTCCTGCTGATGCCGCCAATCTGAATCCATACCGGGGAAGAAATTATGCCCGGGAACCACCAGCACGCCGCGAGCCTTGAGCCGCTCATACAATTCCTGGCTGGTAATGGGCAGACCCTCAAACCAAAGCCACAGAAATATAGCTCCCTCTGGCCGGTGAATTCTATAGGGTAGATCACCTAGTGCTGCCCTAAATAAACTGACCGCCTGCTCTGCTCGCTGTTGATAAAACGGCCCCACCAGCTGTCGACTTAGACTAAGAATTTCTCCCGTACGGAACAGTTCTCGGGCAATAGTCGGCCCAAGATTGCCGCAGGCAAGGTTGACCACGGTATTAGCATTGCTGTAGGCCTGAACTATGTCCTCCCGAGCCACAATAATGCCAGTACGCACCCCGGGCAGGCCGAGCTTGGACAGGCTCAGCACCAGTATTGTATTGTCATTCCAATGGGGTTTGGCCTGGTTAAACAGGATACCCGGGAACGGCAACCCATAGGCGCCATCGATAATGAAGGGAATATCTGCATCCCGGGCAATCTCATCCAGATGCTCTATTTCATTATCCGTCAGCACATTGCCGGTGGGGTTGGTAGGCCTGGAGACACAGAGCGCCCCCGTGGATTGCTCGCTCACCTCTAGCCGGGAGAAATCCACATGGTATTTAAATTGGTTGTCATCAAGCAGCTCAATTTCAGGCTTGGTTGCGGTAAAAAAATTATCCTGCAGCCCTATATCCCCATAACCAATATATTCTGGCGCCAGAGGTAGATGGATAGATTTGCTGCTGCCATCGGGCATTTTACCTGCCAGCATATTGTAAAGAATAAAGAATGCCGACTGGCTGCCATTGGACACCGCGATATTGCGTCCACTTAGATTCCAGCCAAATTCTTTTTTTAGCAGACTGGCAATCTGATCCCGGAACAGCTTGTCACCTTGGGGTGACTGATAGATACCCATCAGGCTGTGCAGCTGGTCTGGATCTGCCAATACAGTCTCCAGGCGCTGCTTAAAGATCGCCTCAGCCTCAGGGATTCGCCCCGGGTTGCCGCCACCCATAAAAACCATATCCGGATTTTCATTCAGTGCAGTACCCAGATCATCCATCAGCTCAACGATGCCTGTGCCAGCGGTAAATTTCTTGCCAAAATTTGATAACTTCAAAACCCACATCCTGTAATCATAAGGTTACTCCATGTACCTAAAGGTAAAATTGACCCTCGGCTCCTGTAAATCTCCAACCTTGGCCAGCCGGTGCTGCCAGTGTTGTTGAATACCCGCACCCATCAGCAGCAGCGACCCATGGGGCAAACTAATGGCCAGCTTCTCCCTGCTGAGATTGTGGCGCAACTGAAACACCCGCTCGGCCCCCAAACTGACAGAGGCAATAACTGGCGCCGGACCCAACTCTTTTTCATCATCCGCATGCCAGTCAACACTGTCGCGGCCATGGCGATAATAGTTAACCAGGGCGCGGTTAAATCGCTGCCCGGTCTGCCCCTCTACTGACAGTCTAAGCTGCTCCATCCAGTCGGGAAAACTGACTGCCTGTAAGCGAATGCCCGAGTAAGTATAGCTGGTTGCAGGATCGCCAAACCAATTTTGTAACCTTGGCACAGGAATAATTTTGCCGGCAATTCTAATATTGTCCTGTCGCCAGTCTGTCTGCTCGATCGCCCTGATTAAAAGCTGATCCGCCTCTGGGCCAGGCAGCCAATTGGGCCAGAAAACAATATTGCTGGTCCCCAGCTCAGGACTGAGGGTCACAGGTATTACTTGCTGGTCAAATAGATCCATATCAACCCGGCTGCTCTGACAAACCATAGATCTGTGGCTCAATCTCAAGGGCGATCATAAAGCGCTCCTGCACTGCCTCCTGAATTTGCCGGGCCAGATGTAAAATCTCAGCGCCAGTGCCACCGAAATTAACCAGCACCAGAGCCTGATGCTGATGGACACCCACATTGCCAGAGCGAAGCCCGCGAAAACCACATTGATCAATCAACCAGGCTGCGGGCACTTTAGCTCTGTTATTGGGCTGCTGGAAATATGGCATAGAAGCATTGCTCTCCAACAACCTGTGCAGCATCTCTGCTTCTATTACCGGGTTTTTAAAAAAGCTCCCGGCATTGGGGATATCCTGAGGATCGGGCAGCTTTTCCCGGCGAATGCGACAGACTGCGGCACTTACCTGCTGCGGACTGGGCTCTGTACCCTGCAGTGCCTCGGCCAATGCCGGGTATTGAATATTTAACTGTGGCTCAGAAGACAGGGCCAGAGTTACCTGGGTAATCAGATAACGACCTTTACCTGCCTGCTTGAAAATACTGTCTCGATAGCCGAACTGGCAGGCCTGTTTGTCCATCACCACCAGCTCCCCCGAGCTTATTTCAATTGCCTCCAGACTAATAAACAGATCACAGAGTTCAACGCCATAAGCACCAATATTCTGTATAGGCGCTGCGCCCATATTGCCGGGAATCAGGGACAGATTCTCCAGCCCATACCAGCCCTGCTGCAGGCAATGCTCCACTGCCTGATGCCAGTTTTCGCCGGCGGCAAAACTCACATGAAACTGCCCTGGAGCAATTTCAGCAGCGTGGATTCCAGTTAAATTGAGATGCACAACCAGGCCAGCAATATCAGCAGCCAGCAGCAGATTACTGCCACCCCCAAGAGCTGTTACCGGCAGCTGCCTATGGTTGGCATAGTCAAGCGCCTGCAGCAACTGCTGTTGGTTATCGACCCGGCAAAAATATTCCGCCCGACCTGGGACAGCCATGGTATTAAAGGGCTGAAGGTCAGCATTTTCAATAATCTCAATGGATGAGGAATCGATCACAGCTGAGCCGTAATATGATCAAGCAGTCCGGCCGAGGCATCCTCGACCAGATCGAGCACCAGAGTGAAACCATTGTCACCGCCATAATAAGGGTCCGGTACAGCGTTGGTCTCTGCATAATCCGGATTGACTGAATAATCCAAAAACAGCCCAAGACTGCCAGGGTAATCTGCAGGGCACATGGCTTTTAAATTGGCCAGATTTTCCTCATCCATAGCGACTATATAGTCAAATTGCTCAAAGTCACCGGTCTCCACCAACCGCGCCCGCAGCTGATCCATATCATAGCCCCGTTGGGCTGCAACAGCACTTGTTCGTCGGTCTGGCGCATGGCCCAGATGCCAGTCGCCAGTACCTGCGGAATCCACGCTAACCTGTTCTGCAAGGCCTCGCTCATTAACCATTGCTTGGAACACAGCATGGGCAGTAGGCGAGCGACAAATATTGCCAAGGCAGACAAACAGGACTGAGATTTCACTCATAGATCACCAAAAAATACTTAATATTGTTTATAGATAAACCGCCTAATACATTGACTTACATGGTTTTTATTATATTTATAACCGATTCAAGATCCTGCTCTGTATCCACGCCCCCGGGCACAGCTTCCACTGCATCCGCCACATGAATACCGACTCCATTAGCAATAAACCGCAGCTGTTCCAGAGATTCAAAGCGCTCCAGCGCAGCCACAGGCCAGCCAACAAAATGGTTTAGCTGAGCTACTCTGTAAGCATAAATACCTATATGGCGACGAGCAATAAAGTCTTCCGGCATGCCGCTCTGCTGTTGCTGAAAATGATCCCGGGGCCAGGGAATCGGCGCACGGCTAAAGTATTGAGCCATACCCTGATCATTGGCCACCAGCTTAACCACATTGGGGTTATGAAAATCATCCACCAAGGTCAGTGGCTCGCAGAGAGTTGCTACTCCAGCCTGCCTGTTGCGAGCTAAATTGCCAGCAACCTGATCAATCACCGCAGGTGGAATCAATGGCTCATCCCCCTGCACATTGACCACCAACTGATCATCTCCCAACCCTAATGTCTGCGCCACCTCTTGCAGGCGATCAGTACCAGAGACATGATCTGCTCTGGTCATACAGACCTCGGCACCAAACTCCTTAGCGGCCGCCTGTATACGACTGTCATCTGTGGCAATTACTACCTTGGCAGCACTGCTTTCCCTCGCCTGCTGCCAGACATGCTGAATCATCGGTAGACCGGCAATATCTCGCAGCGGCTTACCCGGGAGGCGGGTGGACGCATAACGAGCCGGTATCACTACAATAAATGACATAACTGGAACCTAGGGCTTGCGCCCGATAAATAATTTAAGCTGTTGCTGTAATCTTTCGACAAACTGCCCATCAATAACAGTCTCGACATCAAGCACCCAGACATTCTCTGGCACAGGATCTTTGAGCTTCACGGCATCCTTGGCTGTAATAATGACAGGTTTGTTATCTGCAAAGCTAATATCAGCCTGCTGTAATGGCCTGTGATCGTCTTTAGGGTGCAAGCTGACATCCAGCCCAAGATCTTCTAAAGTCCGCGCAAATCGCTCGGGATTGCCGATAGCGGCGACGGCATGAACAGCTGTGGATTCGCTCCAGCTGTCGGCTGCCACCTGGCGACCATCAGATAGATTGCGAAATTCCCTGGCCTGCAGGCTTATTTCAGCATCCACCAACGGCTGAAAGGCTGGCTCGACGGCCCCATTGGCAACCACAAAATCAACGCCAGACAACCTTTCGATTGGCTCACGGAGAGGGCCGGCGGGCAGTAACTTGCCATTGCCCAGGCCTCTCGCTCCATCCAGTACCGCGATCTCTATATCTCGATGCAACCCATAGTGCTGCAGACCATCATCGGTTAGTACCAGATCGACCTCATTGTTAGCCAGCAGATACTCAACGCCGCGACGGCGATCTGGGTCAACCACCACAGGGCAATTGAGCTGCGCGGTTTGCTGAGCGATAAGCAGTGGCTCATCGCCTGATCGAGTCGCATTCCCATCCTCGGTGACCAGTAAAGGATAATGCTCTGCACTGCCGCCATAACCACGACTGACCACACCGGATCTAAGACCAATTTCCGCCAATGCTTTGACCAGCGCGATAACCAAAGGGGTTTTGCCACTACCACCCACAGAGATATTACCTATCACCACTACAGGTACCGCAAAGGACTTGCCCTGAAACTGCTTTTGTAATCGCGAACGACGATTGCCTGCCAGCAACTTAAACAGCCAGGCCACAGGCATCAGCACATTCAACCACCAGCTGTCTCTATACCAGGCAGCAACCAGAGTACGTTCAAGAGAAAAAGAATTTTTAGCCGACAACTTCAGTCCACCGACTCATCAAACTGGTTATTGTAGAGCCGCGCATAGCGCCCCTGCTGCTTCAATAGCTGACGATGGGTGCCCTGCTCAACAATGCGCCCCTTTTCCATCACCAGAATACGATCAGCTTTTTCCACCGTGCTCAGGCGATGGGCGATAACAAAGGTAGTGCGATCTTGCATCAACTGCTCAAGGGCTGCCTGTATATGCCGTTCGGAATCAGTGTCGAGAGCGGAGGTAGCCTCATCCAGAATAAGAATAGGAGCATTTTTTAACACCGCTCGGGCGATGGCAATACGCTGACGCTGACCGCCAGATAACATTACCCCGTCATCACCAATATGAGTGTTGTAGCCCTGTTCCATCTGCTCGATAAAATCATGGGCGTGGGCAACTTTGGCCGCAGCCTGTACCTTTTCAACACTGCTTCCCGCCAACTCACCATAGGCAATATTATTGAAAATATTGTCATTAAACAGGGTGACATTTTGACTTACGATGGCGATATGATGACGCAGATTGCTGAGACTAAAATCATTCACATCCACAGAATCGAGTAAGATACTGCCCTCAGCATGGTTGTAAAATCTAGGGATCAGACTCACCAACGATGTCTTGCCGCTGCCAGAAGAGCCTACCAAGGCAATGGTTTCACCGGGGTTCACCGAGAAATTAATATCCTCCAGTACCATCCGGTCAGTGCCTGGATAAGCAAAATTAATATCGCAAAACTCAAATTTGCCCTGGACAGAGTCGCGAACCACCGAACCACTATCAACCTCAGAATCACTATCAATAATCTCAAAGATCGACTCAGCTGCAGCAATACCTTTTTGAATGGCGCTATTGACCTCAGTAAGCTGTCGAATTGGCTTGATCAAAATGCCGGAAGCCACCAGAAAGGTAATAAAGCTTCCAGTGGTCATGGTATCCAGAATCACCGGATTTAGCATAAAACCCGTGATGGCGCCGAAAGTCAGTGACACAATCAACATCACCAGCGGGTTACTTAAGCCTTCGGTCAGAGCCATTTTCATAATCTGCCGACGGTTGCCATGACTGGCATCGTCCATGCGCTTGCGCTCCGCAGCCTCGGCACCAAACATGCGCACTTCCTGGTAGCCGTTAACCGCTTCCTGAGTGACATGGGTAACATCACCCATCGCAGACTGAATTCGTGAACTGATCATGCGAAAGCGCTTGCTGACCAAAAACACCAAAATCGCAATCATAGGCATCACCGCAATAAAAAACAGGGTCAGCTTCCAGTTCACATAGAACAAATAGGCCAGCAAACCTATGACCAGGCTACCCTGCTGCAACAATGTCTTAATTGCTTTCGTACCAGCCTCCGTGACCTGCTGTACATTATAGGTAATCACTGAAACCAGATGACCAGACATGGAGCGATCGAAAAACTCAAAAGGCAGCTTTAGGTACTTGTGCATAATTTCTGTACGCAGTGCGTGGACCAGGTAGCTGGCAACATAGGCAAGGCCGTAACTGCCAATCAGATAACCAATCCCGCGCATCACGCTGACAACCACCAGAAACAGCGGTATTACCAGCCATTGATTGCCTATTAGTGCATCGCCTAGTAAGGCATTGGCCACGGTGGCGGTCATGCCCGCGCTTGGCAGTTGGTTTTCAGTATCACTGCCAGTCATAGTGCCCACAGTGTCAGTGATGTAGCCAAGCAAGTCGACAAAGGCGACTTCGGCAAAGGAATGCATCACTAGGCCAAAAACACTAAACACAAATGCCAGCCAGTAGCGACTGACATAGCCGATAAGCCTTGCGTAAGTTTTCGCACCATTGGGGGTGGTCTTCTGGGGCATATTATTATTGCTCATAGGGTTGCTGGGTTGCGATATTCAACTGTTCAAGTCCAAATCGGCTAGCTGCATCCATGGCTGAAAAAACGCCTGATGGCCGTCATTGGCATCTGCAGTAAGGCTTGCGGGGACAGGTATATCACCTTCCGCCGCCTGCTTTAAAACCGCCATAATGGTGCCGATTCCCCTATTAATCAAACTCTTTCCATTGAGACTGTAACCGCCCTCGGCACTTAAGGCCAAATGCAGCAACTGTGGGTTGTTTTCTGTCACTTCATCACTGACTTCATACAGTTTAATAATAAGTTTGCTCTGCTTGGTAAATCTGGTGGTAACCGTAAAGAAAATCAATGGCAAAAACACCACATCAATCAGCCTCCAGGAAGAAAAATTTGATACAAAGCCTGTCTCGCTCTACCGAAAAAATTCGCAGTAACTTTAGCATAATCCCACAGGGACTACATGCCCTCGGGGTTATTCTAACGCCACCAAAATCGCCACCCATCCCGTGTGACGCTATCAACCTTTGCTCGACCCGACTGG
>CAXAJC010000061.1:0-10399 GCA_963969005.1 uncultured Cellvibrionales bacterium
AATGCGCACCAGCGGATGGGGCAAGGTAAGATCAGACAGCGACCAGCGCATGTTAGCTCGCGCCAGACACTGCTGTGACAGGCCATCTGGCCCACCCACCACCAGACAGATATCCTGACCATCCATTTGCCAGTTGCCCAGTTGCTGTGCAAGCTTTTCAGTGCTCATTGGCTTGCCCAATACATCCAGTGCGACGACAAAATCCTGTTTCCCAATCGCTCTTAAAATACCCTGACTTTCAGTCTCAATGGCTTTTGCCGCAGACTGATTCTTGCCCCTTGAGCCCGATGGTATTTCTATTGACTGTACTCGCAGTTCCGGCGGCATACGCTTGCCATATTCATTGCAACCGACTTCTACCCAGTCCGGCATGCGCGTGCCAACAGCCAATAGCTTCAGTTTCATCGCCTGTTTACTATTGATTGCTCTCAGGAACGCCCAGTGTGACATCATCTTCACCGGAGCCACCTTCAAGTAAATCACCGGGTCGCATGGTCCAGAGGCGCTCAAGATCATAAAACTCCCGGGTTGCCGGAAGCATAATATGGACAATTACATCACCAAAATCCACCAGTATCCATTCGCTGGTATCATCGCCCTCAACACCGATCAGGCTATAGCCAGCCTCTTTGGCATCCACCACCACGCTGTTGGCAAGAGACTTGACCTGGCGATTGGAGTTACCGCTGGCGACAATCATGGTATCCATCATGCCAGTGAGTTCGCGCACATCAATATCCATGATATCTGTAGCTTTAATCTCTTCAAGGGCGTTAATAACTATATCTTTCAAAGGTTGCGTCATGGCAATTGGTTACTCGTATAAATGATGTTGCTGAATGTACTCGACCACCGTGTCAGGGGTCATAAAGTTAATGCTTTTACCCTGTGCAATCTTTTCGCGAATACCAGTGGAGGAAATATCCAACATGGTTAAATCGCAAAAATACAGGTTGCCCGCGGGCCGCTGCTGCAAGGTATCTAAATCATCGCAGCGGTGCTGTGCAATCCAGTCTGCTACTGGCCCGGAATCCGGCTGTTCAGTATTGGGCCTGGATGACACCACAATATGACAGTGCAGTAAAAGCTCCTGCCAACAGTGCCAGGTATTAATTTTTATCAGTGCGTCCATCCCAATACAGAAAAATAATGGCTTCGTGTCGCCTATCTGCTGGCGCACCAGAGCCAATGTATCAATGCTGTAGCTGGGCGCGGCCCGCTGTAACTCCATATCGTCTGCCACCAGTATTGACTGGTTGGCTGTGGCGGCGGCCAGCATAGCCAGTCGCTGCTGCGCACTGGCCTGGGGTTCACCGCGATGGGGCGGAACGGCACAGGGCAACAACCTTAGATGATCCACCTGTAACAGTTCGGCCAACTCCGTGGCAATCCGCAAATGGCCAATATGGACGGGATTAAATGTACCGCCAAACAGAGCCACTGCCATATTATTGTCGGATCTGCCCATCGCCAAACACCACCCATTTCTGGCTGGTCAGGCCCTCCAGTCCCACTGGGCCGCGAGCATGCACTTTATCGGTGGAGATACCAATCTCGGCACCCAGACCATATTCAAAACCATCGGCAAAACGGGTTGAAGCATTAATCATGACTGAGCTGGAGTCGACCTCGGCAATAAAGCGTCTGCCGCGGTTAAAGTCTTCGGTAACAATAGACTCAGTGTGTTGCGAGCTGTATTTATTGATATGTGCAATAGCTTCATCCAGCCCGGAGACAATTTTGATCGACAATATAGGGGCCAGATATTCTTCGCCCCAGTCTTCCTCAGTAGCCTCAATAATATTCTCGAGAATAGCCTGGGACTTGTCGCAGCCGCGCAGCTCCACATTTTTCTCAGCATAGATTTTTGCCAGTTCAGGCAAAAACTTTTCCGCCACAGGCTCTGCAATCAGTAGTGACTCCATGGCATTGCATACGCCATAGCGATGGGTCTTGGAGTTATCGGCAATAGCCAGAGCTTTCTTCAAGTCAGCGCGATCATCCACATACAGGTGGCAGTTACCGTCCAGATGCTTGATCACGGGTACTCTGGCGTCGCTGCTGATGCGCTCAATCAAGCCCTTGCCACCCCGGGGCACAATGACATCCACATAGTCGGGCATGGTAATCAACTCACCCACCGCAGCGCGGTCTGTGGTATTGATCACCTGAACAGCGGTTTCAGGCAGACCAGCATCCGCTAAACCATGGCCAATACAGGCGGCAATCGCCTGATTTGACAGAATGGCTTCGCTGCCACCGCGCAAAATAGTGGCATTGCCTGATTTAAGGCACAGGCTGGCAGCGTCAATGGTCACATTGGGTCGGGACTCATAAATAATACCAATAACTCCCAGAGGCACGCGCATTTTGCCTAGCTGAATACCACTGGGGCGGAAGCCCATATCGGTGATTTCACCAATGGGATCTTGCAAGGCCGCAACCTGATTAAGGCCTTCAATCATGCCATCAATACGCTCATCATTAAGCTCTAGACGATCCAGCAGAGCAGCGTCCAGATTGTTGCTGCGGCCATTTTCCATATCCACAGCATTAGCGGCCAATAGATTGTGGCGACCATCGTTCAGCCTGCTGGCAATGGCTAGCAGTGCATTGTTTTTGACCGCAGTACCGGCACGGGCTAGCACTCGAGAAGACTCTCGAGCCGCCATACCAAGATCCTGCATATAGGTTGTAATATCCATAGATAAATCTTAACTGTTCACAGAGCTTGATCAAAAATGATTAAGCGATTAAAAAAGCGCCATTATACGGCCTGTGCAGGCATAATTCCCTATTTTCAGAGGTATACAGTCATTTTCCGCAACAGGTGCGTATACAGCATTACCAATAGCGAAGGAATATCCCCTGAACAGCTTTATTTCACTGCTGCAAAGCTACCCTGACTGGCTGGCACTAACCGGTGCTGGAGTCAGTGCCGAATCTGGGGTACCGACCTATCGTGATAGCGATGGGCAGTGGCAGCGCAAACAACCGGTGACCCATCAGGAATTTATGGCAGACCACAGCGCAAGGCAGCGGTTTTGGTCGCGCAATATGGTCGGTTGGCGCTTTATGGTTGAGGCTCAGCCGAATGATGCCCATCGAGCACTGGTTCAACTGGAGCAACTGGGAGTGATTTCCTGTCTGGTCACACAAAATGTCGATGGCCTGCACCAGCGCGCTGGCAGTCGCAATGTGATTGATCTCCACGGCAGAGTCGATACATTGTCCTGTATGGCATGTGGGATTCAGTATCCCCGGGCACCACTTCAGGTCTGGCTGGAGAATCAAAACCCTGAATATGCCTTGCTGGCGGGTGGCATAGCCCCGGATGGGGATGCGGATATAGATCATCTGGATTATTCCAGCATGGAGATTCCGGATTGCCAACATTGCCGCGGTATTATTAAGCCAAATGCCGTGTTTTATGGCGACTCAATCCCCAAACAGCGGGTGCTCCAGGCCGAGCAGGCCATGCAGAGTGCTGCGGGCTTGCTGGTGGTGGGTTCATCGTTGATGACGTATTCGGGCTACCGTTTTTGCCTCTGGGCCCAGCGCCAGGGTAAGCCGATCCTGCTGTTAAATGATGGCAAAACAAGAGCAGACGAGATAGCCACCGCCAAAATGGGTGGTTGCTGTTCAACTGTATTGCAAAGCTGGTTGGCTGGTTTGGGTTAAGGCGGGATTGTTACCTGGACTTAAAGATACTTGCTCACCACATCCGCCAACGCCTTAAGGTGCGCTGGGTCGTCATTTAAGCAGGGAATATAGTGAAACTGCTCGCCGCCATGCTCCATAAAACTCTCCCGCGCTTCCATATTGATCTCTTCAATGGTCTCCAGGCAGTCGGAGGAGAAGCCCGGACAAATTACCGCCACATGCTTGACCCCATCGGCGGGCATGGCTTCCAGGGTTTTATCTGTGTAGGGCTGCAGCCAGGGCTCGCGACCAAAGCGCGACTGGAAAGTGGTAATGACTTGATCCTCCTCCCAGCCTAACTGCTCGCGCACCAAGCGAGTGGTCTGGTGGCAGAAGCAATGGTACGGATCGCCTTTGTTAAGGTATTTCTGCGGTGTGCCATGGTAGGAAAACATCAGCTTATCGGGCTGGCCATGCTTGGCGATATGCTTGCGAATAGTGCCACACAGGGCGTCGATATACAGTTTGGACTGCTGATAGCCGCCAATAAAATGCAACTCCGGCACCCAGCGGGTTTTGGTAAAGGTTTGGGCTACGGCATCAAAAGTGGAGCCTGTGGTAGCACCGGAATACTGGGGGTACAGGGGCAGCACAGTAATATCCCGCACATTCTGCGCAGTTAACTCAGCAATAGCTGACTCCATCGAGGGGTTGCCGTAGCGCATCCCTAGTACCACAGGCACATCGCGCTTAAACTTTTTGTCGAGAATCTTCTTTACCCCGGCAACCTGATTGGTGCTGTGCACCATCAATGGCGAACCACCTTCAGACCAGACGCTGGCATACAGCTTGGCCGAGCGGCGCGGACGAATACGCAGGATAATCAGGTTGAGAATCATCCACCATAGCAAGCGCGGCACTTCAACAACCCTTGGGTCACTGAGAAATTCTTTCAAATAGCGACGCAATTCAGCCGTTTTGGGAGCGTCGGGAGTGCCCAGGTTGCACAGCAGTACACCAGTTTGAGGCGAAGGGCCTTTATGGTCATAATCTGACTGGCCTTGGTACTTCATGGAACGGCTCCTGAAAATGCGGCTGGGCTAACAGGGCCAGACAATACTGTACCGGACCTGAAACGCCAAATTTTTATTGGCTGATAAGGCAATTTTATACGCTGAAAAGAGTTGGCTAGATTGTCTTTGAACCATAGTTGCGGCCCGATGAACATTGACAGCAGAGCCGGTCTAGATAAAAGCTGACCCTTAACCCCGGCAAGGCTATAATGCGCGACTTTTAACGGCAGTCAGAAAAATCATGAGTCAATCAGCCTCAGATCGGCGCACCTTTGCGATTATTTCCCACCCAGATGCGGGTAAAACCACCATCACTGAGAAGCTATTGCTGCTTGGCAATCTGATTCAAGTGGCGGGCACAGTAAAGGGCCGCAAAAGTGATCGCCATGCCACCTCTGACTGGATGGCCATGGAGAAAGAGAGAGGCATCTCTGTCACCTCGTCTGTCATGCAGTTTCCTTACAACGACTGCATGGTTAATCTACTGGATACTCCGGGTCACGAAGACTTCTCTGAGGATACTTACCGCACCCTGACCGCGGTGGATTCATCCCTGATGGTGATTGATGGCGCCAAGGGCGTGGAAGATCGCACCATTAAACTGATGGATGTCTGCCGCCTACGGGATACGCCAATTCTGTCCTTTGTTAATAAAATGGACCGTGATATTCGCGACCCCATTGATCTGCTCGATGAAATTGAAGAGGTGCTGAAAATTAAAGCAGCACCGATCAACTGGCCGATTGGTATGGGCCGTGAGTTTCGCGGTGTGTACAATTTTTATACAGATACCATCCATGTCTATGTGCAGGGCAAGGGCCACACATTGATGGACGATATTCAGGTTAAAGGCCTGGAATCACCAGAGGCCCGGGAGGCCCTGGGTGACTACGCCGATGATGTGCTTGAAGAGCTGGAACTGGTAAAAGGCGCTACCAATCTGTTTGATATGGGCGAATTTCTGTCTGGCAAACTGGCCCCGGTATTTTTTGGTACTGCTCTGGGTAACTTTGGTATCCGCGAGATGCTGAATGATTTTGTGCGCTGGGCCCCGGCCCCGCAGCCCCGCCAGACATTGGAGCGTGAAGTGACCGCCAGTGAGGATAAATTCAGTGGCTTTGTCTTTAAGATCCAGGCCAATATGGACCCCAAACACAGGGACCGCATTGCCTTTATGCGTATCTGCTCAGGCAAGTACAGCAAAGGCATGAAAATGAAGCATGTTCGCACCGGCAAAGATGTGCGTATCTCTGATGCTTTTAGTTTTAAAGCCGGTGAGCGGATTTCCGTGGAAGAGGCAGTAGCCGGAGATATTATTGGTCTGCACAATCATGGCTCCATTCAGATTGGCGATACCTTCACTGAGGGCGAGGCTCTCAAGTTTAGCGGTATTCCCCACTTTGCCCCGGAGTTGTTTAAACGTATCCGTCTCAAGGACCCACTGAAGGCCAAACAGCTGCAAAACGGTATTCGCCAGCTGTCGGAAGAGGGCAGCACCCAGGTATTTTTTCCATTTCGCAATAACGATATTATTGTCGGCGCTGTGGGCCAGCTGCAGTTTGATGTGGTGGCTTACAGGCTCAGAGAGGAATACGGTGTTGAAGCCATCTATGAGCCAGTCAATGTGCACACAGCGCGCTGGACGGAATGCAATGATGCTAAAACCCTTGAGGCTTTCCGCATCAAGGCGGAGGAGAACCTGGCTGTGGACGGTGGTGGCCATCTTACCTATCTGGCACCCACCAGAGTGAATCTGTCACTGGCTCAGGAGCGGCATCCGGATATTGATTTCCGCGCCACCAGAGAACATTAAGCAGCAGTTAAAACCAACAATAGAACAACAGACAGAGTAGCTACAGCTATGAGTGAAAAAGTTGTCCCCGTCTCTCAGGATCAATGTCCTGCTCATCTACGCACCAATCGCAGCGCTTTAACCCGCTGGTTTGGGCGCACATTTTACCGCGCCATTGGCTGGAAGTTAGAGGGCAAAATTACCGATGCAGAGCGAGTAATGATAGTGGCAGCGCCCCATACATCCAACTGGGATTTTGTCTTTGGCATTCTTGTTATCCTGGGTATCAATGCGCGGGTGCGCTGGTTGGGCAAACACACAATTTTTAAGTTTGGAGTGACTTGGTTCTTTCGCTGGTTGGGGGGTATCCCGGTCAATCGGGAACGTCCAGATGAGGTAATGGGCTATGTGGATGCGGCGGTGGAAAAAGACAATGGTTTGGTTCTTGTTATGGCTCCCGAGGGAACCCGCAAAAAGGTCACCAAATGGAAGACAGGTTTTCTGCGTATCGCCAAGAAGAATAAATGCGTGATTCAGCTGGGTGCTCTGGATTTTGCCAACAGACGTATTGTACTTGGAGATGTATTCGAACCCACAGGTGACAATGAGGCAGATATTGCGGCTATCATTGAGTACTACAGCCAGTTTGCTGGACGCCACCCGGATCAGTTTTAAGGTTGCCAGACCCTATTAACCAGAATAAGAATTAAAGAGAGTTCAGGCATGAGTGAGAAACCACTAGTTGTATCCGAACAACAGTGCCCGGAACATTTACGCGCTAATCGAGGTTCTTTTGCCCAATGGTTTGGGCGCACGGTTTTGCGCATATTTGGCTGGCGTGTCGACGGGCAGATTCCCAACCTGAAACGGCTGTTGATTATTGGTGCGCCCCATACTTCCAACTGGGACTTTGTCTACGCCATGGCCGCGATCCTGGGGCTTAATATCCGTCTGCGCTGGTTGGGCAAACATACGATATTCAAGCCTGGAGTGTTATGGTTTATGGAATGGTTGGGCGGTATTCCAATCAATCGCTCCAAGCCTCAGGATATTGTTGATAATGTAGCCAGACTGGTGGAGCGGGAGAATGGTATTGTTATTGGCCTGGCCCCGGAAGGTACGCGAAAAAAGGTCGATAAGTGGAAGACTGGATTTCTGCGAATGGCCGAAGCCACTGACTGCACTATATTTATGATTGGTCTGGACTTTGCCCGCAAGCGGGTTGTGCTTGGGGAGTCCTTTGAGCCCACTGGTGATCATGAGGCCGATCTTGCGGCGATTATGGAGCATTACAAGCGCTACAACGGCAAATATCCCGAGCGGGAATAATGCTTAAGTAAGTTAGCGCTTACTATTATGGAAATATCTACAAGTATTCAGTTTATTTTAGTTTTTATCGCTTTTTTTGCTGGCTTGATATCCTCGATTGCCGGCTCTGGAGGCCTCTTAACTCTGCCAGCGCTGCTCTGGGCCGGCTTGCCTCCTCTCAATGCTCTGGCCACCAACAAGGTGCAGAGTTCTATTGGCACATTATCTTCCGCCTGGAACTTTTTTCGCAAAGGTCATCTGGATATCAAGCCCCTGAGGCTTTCTGTTGCGCTGGCCATCGCCGGGTCGGCGGCAGGCACATTGGTGGTGCAGAGTCTGGATTCAGAGCTATTGACCAGACTGATACCGTTTCTATTGTTAGCCATCGCTATCTACTTTTTAGTCTCCCCCAAGGTGAATGACAGAGACCAGCCACAGAAAATTAGTCAGCGCTGGTTTGCTTGTACGGCAGCGTTGGGCATGGGATTTTATGGCGGGTTTTTTGGCCCTGGTATGGGCTCCATTATGCCGTTCCTATTTGTCTGGTTGCTGGGGCATAATCTGGTTAAGGCCACTGCGGAAACCAAGTTAATGATACTGGCGGTAAATGGCACGTCGGCGCTGATTTTTGTCTTTAGCGGCTACGTTATCTGGCACCTCGCACTTGCTATGTCATTGGCTCAGATGATTGGCGCGCGATTGGGTTCTAACCTTGTTATGCAGCGTGGCAGTGGTTTTGTTCAGCCGATCATTACGCTGGTGACCATGCTGATGGCAATCAAATTATTATTCTTTCCCTAGGCTCGCAGATGGACTTTATTATCACAGTGGCTCTAACCTTTTGTGTTGTTATGCTGGCTCTTCTGGTATTTCGCTATGTGGGGCTGCCGGTGTATCGGGTGGAAGCGGTCAATATTAAAACCCTGCTTGAGTCAGTGCTGGCAGAGACTGCCACCATTGCCGACTGGGATGTATTTGTTGGCATGCCAATTCGTCATGACCCGGAGCTAGATATAATTCGCCAGCAATGTGCTATGTTAGCTGAAAGCGCATTGAGTGAGCGCCGTGGGCTAGTCATCTTTAATTCCCGGGGGCGCGAGCAGTTAGTGCAGATACTGGATGGCTTAAATAGAAAGTTACGGGCATTGGAGCATAATCATGAATGATAAAACCTCACCGATTGCAAAATTTCTGGTGATCAGCGCCGCATTTGTGGTGGTTGTCTCTGGGCTAAAGATGGCCGGCCCTCTGCTGGTTCCGTTTTTGCTGGCCGTGTTTATTGCCATGATTGTGTCGCCGTTGCTAACTTGGCTAAAAAATCATCAGGTCCCTGGCGGTCTGGCGATCCTGCTGGTGGTGATACTGGTAATTCTGGTGGGCTTGGTTCTGGCCGCGGTGATTGGCTCTTCAATTGATAATTTCCGCCAGGACATCCCGGTGTATTCGGATAAGTTGTCGGCTATGAGTACCGGTGTGCAGCAGTGGTTGAGTCTGCGGGGGGTGGAGATCGATGCCCAGCAGTGGCAGAGCAGCTTTGACCCCAGTGCGGTGATGAAGCTGGTGGGCAGTACATTGGCTTCCTTTGGCAATGTGATGACCAATGCGGTGATGATTCTGCTGACCGTGGTCTTTATTCTCGCGGAGAATATCGGTTTTGGTGAAAAGCTGCGTTTGGCCCGGGGCGGCAATACCAGTCAGGAATGGTTGAATAAATTTTCTGACAGCGTGCACAATTATCTGGCTATCAAAGCGGCGATCAGTCTGGCCACTGGTCTAGTGATTTTTATCTGGTTAAGCATTCTAGGTGTCGACTATGCGGTCCTTTGGGGGCTGCTGGCCTTCCTGTTAAATTTTGTACCCACGGTGGGTTCATTTATTGCCGCTGTGCCAGCGGTGCTGCTGGCTCTGGTGCAGCTGGGGTTTGTCCATGCCGGCCTGACCTTGCTTGGGTTTGTGCTGGTCAACCTGGTGATGGGCAATATGATTGAACCCCGCTGGATGGGTAAAGGCCTAAATCTGTCCCCTCTGGTGGTGTTTGTCTCGTTGGTACTCTGGGGCTGGGTGCTTGGTCCCGTGGGCATGTTACTGTCTATTCCCCTGACCATCATGATTAAAATCGCTCTGGAAAATCAACCAGATACTCGCTGGATCAGTATTATGCTGGGGGGAGGGGATCCGGGGGGTTCTGTATCTCAGGACTAATCTCTGAACCTTAGTTTCTCATTCCAGTCGCCCTAGTCGACTGTTTCCATGTTTCCTATGATCAAAATCACGGTCTGTGCCTATGGTTATTAATACCATTCTGCGACTTCTAGTCTTTGGCTAGGGAACAGGCTATAGATCGGACGTTGGATAATTTTCTTAGGGACATAAAAAAGCCCCGGCAGATACCGAGGCTTCTTAATATTATGGTGCCCGGTCCCGGACTAAACGCGCAGCGTTTTGGGCGCACTCGCCTGCGAGGGCGGGGCAAAGCCCTGAGCGGTTTAGCGCGAATCCATCGGATGTTCGATGACTTTCTCACCGACGTAAAAAAGCCCCGGCAGATACCGAGGCTTCTTAATATTATGGTGCCCGGTCCCGG
>CAXAJC010000062.1:0-10315 GCA_963969005.1 uncultured Cellvibrionales bacterium
GAGAAATATAATCCAGTGCAGAACAAGGCCAATGGCGCCGCAGAGTAGAAATAATGGTATTCCATGGACGCTAGTGCTGCCCTGACTGCCGGCTAGCAGGATCAGGGCGGCGATACAAATGGATACGGCAATGCCGATAATACTGGAAGTTGTTTTCATTATTATTCTCAACTGATTGTTAATTATTATGAGCTTAATACGGCATTTGGCAGCTGACTAGATTGCTTTGCGGGCACGGTTAAAAGGCATCCATAAACTGATAGGGGTCAAATTCCCGGCAGCCGCCTCCAGCCAGGTTGTTGTAGCGCTGTGGATCCCAGAAGTCGCTGCTGTGGTAGGAGATTAAAAAGCTCTCAACAAACAGTTTGCAGCGGTCTTTTTGCTGCTTGAACTCTGTGTCCGCTTCAATACGCGTGATCATATCCTCAACACTGGGGCTATAGTCTTCAATGCGCCAGCCGCCATCTGCGACACTGTCAAAGATCATTGTATTGGGTTTGTTTTCGTCCCATGGAGTCCAGTCTGGTTGCTGCAAATAGCGCCCTCTGCCGGGAGAGCCGGTGTGGGCGAACTGACCCCAGTAATTCATCATGGCTTTGGATAGAGCCTGCCGTTCATCTTTGGTTTCTTCGCCATAGAGAAAAGGTAGTCTCAGGCCACCGGCAAAGTCGCCAAAAATAAAGCTGATTTCCAGACCATGGCCGGCGCCCACCAGTTCAGGGAGATTGGCTGCCCAGCTTTTCGGCAATGAGTCCCAGTCAAATCTATAGCTGAAGATATTGCTCTGCTCGGGCGCAGGCGCAGGTTGCGAGCCTGTCATCAGCCGCGCCATTTCAGTACCACCCAGCACATGCCAGCGCTGGGAGTAGTATTTTGCATAGCGCTGATAATTGGTGCGATCTTTTATATTGAGCCTGAAGCCCAGTTGCCTGCCGACAAAGCGCGGATCACTAGCCATCAGGGATTTCTCTTCATCGCGATTTGAGCCAATAATCATGGGCACTGAGTTGTAGGTCTTGGTATTGCTAAAGACTTCGGCGAAAGGCTGTAAGGGCAACACATGGCCATCCCTCAGCAGTTGCGGTATGTGCACTCTGTCTTTGTTGCGGGCAGTCTGTAAATTGGCCTGCATCAGTGCTTCGGGGCTTTGCTTGTAGAGCAGTCCGGCAATGGCGGCGTCGGTCATATTATTGATGTCGCGTATAGCTTCGCTACGGTCAGTGGCAATATTCAAATTGATCAGCAGCTGCGCAACCAGTTCATTTGAGCTGACTGGCCAGCCTGGCTGAGTTTGCTCGTCATGGAAATTTTCTGCACTGGCGAGACTCTCTGTGCGGGATGAACCACTCTGGCTAATGGCTTTGTGAAACAGTCCTTTGGCCAATGGTGATGCCATAAGGGCAAAAACATTACGACCGCCTGCGGACTCGCCAAACACGGTGACATTGTCGGCATCACCGCCAAAGGTATGGATATTGGTCTGCAGCCATTGCAGGGCAGCAATAATATCCAGAAGCCCGTAGTTACCGGATGCATCCTCTGGGTTGGTGGCGGTATTGCGAATAGCTCGATGGGTCAGGGAGCCAAGCTGGCCCAGTCGGTAGTTGAGGGAGACAAAGATCACTTGCTGGTCTGCGGCTATATTCTGGCCTTGATAAAACCGTGCGGAGCCAAGATTATTGCCGCCGCCATGTATCCATAACATCACTGGTAACTTGGTAGCGGGATCTGTGCTGTCAGCACTCAGCTTTTGCGGCGCCCAGATATTGAGATAGAGACAGTCTTCGTTGCCCACCATATCGCCTTTGCTGCCGCCCTCTGCGGCAAGAAAGGTCCAGGGTTGGGGGCAGGGGTCGGCATTTTGCAGGGCCAGCAATGGCTGTTGCCAGTTTTGCACTGGCCTCGGTGCTTTCCAGCGCAACTCTTGAATTGGTGGCGCACCGTAGGGTATGCCTAGCCAAGCGAAGGTGTTTTTGCCCGATGAGAACCCTATAACTGGACCATTGGCCGTCTCTCTTGCCGTGACCGGGTCTGGGGTGTTGATGGTTCCTGTGGTGGTAACTATTTTATCCAGGTCGATACTGTCTTTGCCTAGATATACCATCAGAGCTGTAATCAAGCCCACTATTATCGCGGTTATTATCAGTAGGTTTTTCAGCCGCATAGTAAGCTTGTCTTTAGCCTCGTTTATTCAATCCAAAAATTTAGTCGAGCAACAATCTCGCCAGACGCAGCCTGTGGTGCTGGGCATCACCATACTGATGCTGTGACCCTAATGCGCGTCTAAGGAAGAGCTGGGCATCACAATCGTAGGTAAAACCCATGCCGCCATGGAACTGAATTGCCCGGTCGCCGGCAAACAGCAACGCCTCTGAGGCTTGTGCCTTGGCCATACGGCAGGCAATTTCAGCATCCTGATCCAGGGGCTGCCCGGAAATAACAGTGGCAGCATGATAGATCAGGCTGCGGGCGGAATCCATCTGTATCAGCATATCCACGGTGGGGTGTTTAAGGGCCTGATAGGAACCAATCAAGCGGCCAAACTGTATTCTGCTGGTGAGATAGCTGACCACTGTATCCAATGTTGCAGCGCAGGTGCCTGTGCTCTCTGCGGCGGTGAGTAGTGCGCCGATTAATTTAATATCGCGCAGGGCAGTCTCGCTTTGGGGCAGAATAGCATCGGGGGTAACCTCAACGCCGTTGAAATTCACTGTGCAGGCGCGCTTGGTTTCATCAATCAGCACTTTGCGACTGAGGGCATCTGGACTTAGGCTGGAGGCGGCCACCAGTACTAGCACCGGGGTACTATTATGATTGGCTGACACAATAAAAAAGTCGGCAACGGCGGCATCGCTTACCAACAGTTTGCTGCCCTGTAATATCAGCTTATCTCCGTTATCGGTGAGGCTGCAGCTGGTGGTTGTGGCGCCCCAGTCCTCATTGTCGAGTAGTGCCAATGTGCCTGTGCTACCCTCGGCAACTAGAGGCAGCCAATGAGCTTTATGCTGGTCAGAGCCACCTCGCAGGATGGCCTGACTGGCTAGGACTGTGGCGATATATGGCGTGCTCAGTAAGTGTCGGCCCATGCTTTCGACTAGGGCGACGGTGGAGCCGATGCCAAGTTCGGAGCCGCCGTACTGTTCTGGAATGGCAATGCCTGTCCAGCCTAGTTCGACCATCTCTGACCATACCTGCTGATCGTAGCCATTCTCTGAGTCGATAAGGCTGCGCACTGTGCCTATATCGGATTTGTCAGCGCAGAAGCTCTTAGCGCTGTCTAATATCATTGCCTGCTCATCGGTAAAAGCAAAGGCCATATTTGCTGTTCTTGAAGTCATTGGTACAGTCCTTTCTAATCTTTGGGCAGGCCGAGCACATGCTCGCCGACGATATTGGCTTGAACCTGGCTGGTGCCGCCACCAATAGTGGTGGAGAAGTTGTTCATGTAGGCACGCTGCCAGAAGCCGCCATCAACCGCATCCTTATCGCCCACATAAAGGGCACTCTGGGCACCCTGCAGGTTTAGTGCGTATTGGCGCATGCGACGATAGAACTCAGTGCTTCGCAGTTTGCCCGACAGGGCCAGGGAGTTGGGGTAGTCGGCGCACAGGGCAGGGGTCTGTATGCGTTTTTCAGCCAGATGAAGGGCTTTTTCTTCAATCATGAATTTGACCAGATTGTCTCTAGTCAAGGGATCATTGAGCAATGGCTGACCCTCCCGTTCAATCTCCGCGGCCATCTTGAGCAGGTCATTCATGACGATAGAGAGTATTGAGATACCGCCAGCTGCGCCTGCCTCTGCGCCGCGCTCATATTGCAATGTCTGCATGGCAATGCGCCAGCCCTGACCTTCTTCGCCCATAATGCAGTCCGCTGGAATGCGGGCATCGGTAAAAAAGGTTTCGGTAAAGCCGTATTCGCCGGTGAGCTTTTTGATGGGCTGGGTGCTGATGCCGTCCACATTCATGGGGGCGAGGAAAAAGGACAGGCCGTTATATTTTCGCTCGGCCTGACTGTCGGTTCGGGCCAGTAGAATCATATATTTGGCATAGTTGCCCATGGTGGTCCATATCTTGCTGCCGTTAACCAGGTAATGGTCGCCATCCCGTTCTGCTCTGGTCTGGATGCTGCCAAGGTCGGAGCCATGGTTGGGCTCAGAGAAACCCTGACACCAGATATCCTCCGCATTAAGAATGCCTTTAAGGTATTTTTCTCGCTCGTAGTCAGTGCCCTTATCAAGGATTAATGGCCCGGCCCAGCCGAGACCAATCACATTGAAACAGATGGGTACTCTGGCTAACTTCATTTCTGCATCGGCAATATTCTGATAGATGGGTGACAGTCCGCGACCGCCATATTTCTCGGGCCATGCCATGCCCAGATAGCCGGCAGACCATACTTTATGTTGCCATTCCCGGAGGAAATCCAGCACCTGTTCGGAGCCAACTTCCATAAAGGTCTGAGGCAGCAGAAAGCCGGGGTCGGCTGGTTGGTTATGTTTTATCCAGTCGGCGACTTCAGCGCGAAATTCCTGCAGGTCTTTGTCGGTAGCCATAGCTGTAGATCTCTTAGTTTATTTTGCTTTGTGCAACCTTAGCTCTGGTGACTCTAGGAGTCTTTTTAATTGGTGCCAATTGACAGAGATTTGGCGCCAATTGGCCGTATCCAAAAGCCTGTCCGGAGCTGATTGAGCAGAGTTAATAGCGTGATTATTAGTTAATGTTAATTATTATAATAGTCGATTAAAGCATTGATAAATAAATCTTTATAGTTTTATTTTTCTATTGTTTTGATATCGATATCAACGTTGCTATCTGATGCCGTCACACTCACCATACTACTATGGGTGGATGCTTATTTACACTGTAAATATTCCTGTGTTGGTCGGCTGTTATATAGCGATGGTCATAGTTTCTGGGGGGTCAATTATTTGCACTTTATTTGCAGTGAGCCCCAGCCAAAGGTTATCGTGTCGGTTTTAATCTACACTAATTTTTAATGTCTCCAAGTAAGCCCAAACAGACAGCAGCAGAGATCGGTTCTGCGCCAAAAATCCTTGTGGTTGGTCCTTCCTGGGTCGGCGATATGATGATGGCTCAGGCGCTTTTTATTGCTCTAAAGCAACAGCAGCCCGGGGCCATTATTGATGTGCTGGCGCTGGGTTGGTGCAGGCCTATCCTTGCGCGAATGCCCCAGGTCAATCGCACTATCCCAATGCCTCTGGGTCATGGCAAGTTTGATCTTAAGGGGCGCAAAGCATTGGGTGTCAGCCTGCGCGATGAGCATTATGACCAGGCTATTGTGCTGCCCAATTCTTGGAAGTCGGCGCTGATTCCATGGTTTGCCAGTATTCCTGTGCGCACTGGATGGAAGGGTGAGGCGCGATACTTTTTGCTCAATGATCTGCGCAAGTTAAATAAAACCACATTGCCGATGATGGTACAGCGCTATGTAGCGTTGGCCTATCCCCGGGCCATTGCAGAGCGCGAGGCTCTGGGCCATTGCCCGCTGCCTGCGCTACAAGTGGATCCCCGGCAGCTGCCAGCACTGGCTGAGAAGTTCAAACTGTCACGGCAACCCATGCTAGCCATCTGCCCCGGCGCTGAATTTGGTCCCGCCAAGCAATGGCCGGTAGGGTACTACGCTGATCTGGCCAGGCAGTTTATTGATAAGGGCTGGCAGGTGGCAATTATGGGATCACCCTCTGATGCTGAGACCGGTGAGGATGTTGCCAGCAGCGTTGACTCTGAGGCTATTGTTAATCTGTGCGGAAAAACCAGCCTTGAGGAGGCTATCGATATTCTGTCTATGGCTGAGAAGGTGGTGTCCAATGACTCTGGTCTTATGCATATTGCGTCGGCCTTAAACCGGCCGCTGGTCGCGCTCTATGGCCCGACTTCCCCTGAGTTTACGCCGCCTCTATGTCGCGATGCGCGCATACTGTCCGTGAAGGTTGAATGTGGTCCCTGTTTCCAACGCCAATGTCCCCATGGGCACCAGAAATGTATGACCCAGCTGAGTGTTGATACTGTGATTAATGAGCTTGATACTATTGGTTAAGCCCGAAGTATGGCTGAACATCGAGCTGTCCACTAAGTCCTTAAATAAGCCTTTTATTAGGGATTGAGCAGTTTTTGATACAGATCGCAGTGCTGGATAGCCAGATTGTCCCAGCTTAGATTTAAGGGCGCGACCTTTTGCTGTGACTGCAGCAGAGCAGCAGAAGCATCGGCCCAGACTGTAATATCCGGATTATCTCCATCCATTGGGCAAACTTGTCCCTGCTGTGGGCCAATAAGCGGTGCAATGCCACATTTGTCGGAAACCAGCACTGGAGTCCCGGCGGCATTGGCTTCGGCAATCACCATACCAAATGGCTCGGCTCGGGCCGGATGCAGCAGCAGGTCAATCTGATGCAGAAATGGTTTGGTGGAATCCTGCCAGCCTAATAGCTGATAGGAATCTGCTGGCCAATGTTTAAACATTGGGGCAATTTGTTCTACATCGCAGCCGGCAACAATAAATTTTACATCTGGCAGCTTCTGGCGTGTGCGCTCCACAATCTGACAGGCGATATCCAGACCCTTTCTGCGCCATTCCCGACCCATAAAGCCGATAGTCAGGCCTCTGGGTTCAGTTTTGCGGTTGATGAGATTGGCATCTACCGCCGGGTGGGCCGGGGCTGCAATCTTTTTCGCCGCTGCCGGGTAGAGGTCTTTAAGGTAGCTGGCAATCTGTGCCGAATTGGGCAGTATCTGCTGTACCTGATCGGCGAGCAGTTCGCGCTTTTCAAGATAGGTCCACATATGGATTCTGGGTGAGAGAAAGTCCAGCAATCTGGGTTTGCGCATGGCAAATGGCGGGCCGTGAAAGGTTGTTACCTGATGAACGGAGGTTCTTTCATGGCTGTGGATAATCGCATTTGAGTAGTCAGTGGTTGCGACATGTCTGGCCACCCGCCGGGAAAATACCCATTGCGCCAGCCAACGGGGTCTGGAGACAGGCTGTCCGAGTTCGATAACATTAATGCCCTCAACAGCAGAATTAGGGCGCAGAGGCTCTGCATGCTCACAGAGCACTGTCACTGGTTGCCCCTGTCGAGCCAGAGCCAATGTCAGACTGTGGACATATTTCTCCATGCCCCCACTGGTGCCATATTGGCGGACAATGTGGACTGAAGCTGTTTTTACTGTGGTCATTGGCGGCTGCCGGCGGTTATTGTCACTGTGTTAAAGACACTTTCATAGCCTTGCTGTATTATGCACACACCTATAGCAACGATGCAAAAACCCGCCATGTCTGCACCAAATCGAAGCTCAATATCTGCGGTTGTTATCAGTCTAAATGAAAGTGCGAATATTGAGCGCTGTTTGGCTAGCCTCAGTTTTTGCGATGATATTGTGCTGGTAGATTCCGGTAGCACGGATAATACGGTAGCTCTGGCGGAAGCTATGGGCGCTAGGGTTATTGCTCAGGATTGGCTTGGCTTTGGCAGGCAAAAACAGTTTGCGGTGGATCAGGCTAAGTATGACTGGGTACTCTGTATTGATGCAGACGAGGTGGTCAGCGCTGCGCTTCAAACTGAGATGCTGGCATTGGATTTCACCGCTGTTAAGACACCGGCTTTTAGATTTCCCCGGCGCAATCATTTTTTGGGCAAACCTCTTAATTATGGCGAAGGTTACCCGGATTTAAGTTTGAGACTATTTAATCGCAGGCAGGCGTGTTGGTCCGATGATACTGTCCATGAAATGGTGGTGGCCGATGGGCCGGTCGGCAATCTGGGTGGGGATCTGCTGCATTTCTCCGAGGACAGTATTGCCAGTTATCTTGAAAAGCAGGCTGTGTATACTGATCTGCAAGCTCGGGCATTGTTTGCCCGTGGCAAAATGGTTGGACCATGGAAGTGCTTTGCAAGCCCATTAATACGCTTTATTAAATTCTATATTTTCCGGCGTGGCTTTCTCGATGGCCTGCCTGGTTTTATTCATATCTCAATCGGTTGTTTTACAGCTTTTTGCAAGTACGCAAAGCTGATTGAGTTGCAGCGTCACCGCGACCAGCAGTAGAGATTATTGTGACTATAGATGTTGCCCTGATCAGACAGGAGCAAACCGGTGGTGATGGTGGTGCTCAGGCGATTATTGACCTTATGTTAGAGGCTCTGCGTCAGCAGCAGGATATCAAACTGTCACTGCTGTGCCGGCAATGGGATTCAACTGCGGGCTCTGAGGGAAAGGTGATTATTGATCCGCCTTTTCGTGGGCGCAGAGATAAGCAACGGTCTTTTAATCAGGCGGTTAAAGATTATCTGGGCAACCATTCATTCGATATTATTCAGTCCCACGAGCGGCTCAATGGCTGCCATATTTTTAGAGCCGGGGATGGGGTGCATAAGGTCTGGTTGCAGCGTCGAGCGAAAACAGCTAATCCGTTGCAGCGCTGGTGGCAGTCAAAGTCCAGCTACCACAGAGATTTGCTTGCCGAAGAAAAGCTTATGTTTGAGAGTGACTCACTGCAAAAAGTGATCTGCAATTCAAATATGGTTAGGGAGGAGATTGCCAGTAATTTCTCCATAGATAAGCATAAATTAGCGGTTATCTATAATGCTGTGGATAGCCAAAAGTATAAGCCTGTAGATGTCCAGGTGAAGGCAGAACTGCGCCAGGCTGTGGATATCCCGGAGAGCGCTCTGGTGTTTATTTTTGCCGGCTCTGGTTTTGAGCGTAAAAACCTGGCTGCCACTCTGAGGGCTTTCGGTCAGTTGCCAGAAAACTGCCATCTTGTTGTGGTTGGGCGAGACAAAAAGCATCGTGCCTATCATAGATTGGCCCATCAATTGAACTGTGGCAATCGGGTGCGCTTTCTTGGTGCTCAGGAAAAATCTAAAATGCCGGCACTTTATCAGCTCGCCGATGTGTTGGTACTGCCAACAATCTATGACCCATTTCCCAATGTGATTTTAGAGGCGCTGGCAACTGGATTGCCTTGCATCACAACGGCAAATTGCGGTGCTGTGGATGTTATTCCCGCTTCCAAGTGCGGGGTGATTATAGATGTGACTGATGATCAGGGGCTGGCTAATGCAATGGCTGGTTATCAGGATGCTGAACGGCTCAATGTTGAATCTGGCAGAGCTCGGGAACTGGCATTGACATTTACCCAGCAGCGTATGCAGACGAGCCTGTTGAGCCTGTATAGGGAGATACTGAATTAATGACGGGAACCTAAGGTACTCTATACAGCCCGGCTGTGAAACTAGTGCTGTGAGCAATCCAATAAAAATAGTATGTGTAATAATTTGAACAAGGATAAGAAATGCAAAAAGAGCCAACTGTATTGGTCAAATGGGAGTTCTATTCTCTCTGTCTGCTAGCGGCTAGTCTGCCGCTTATTGAGGTCACAAAAAATTTAGCCTGGTTGATGTTGGTGATTTTTTTTGCAGTCAGAAATATAAAAACCAGACAAAATTTGTTGGCGGATTTTCTTGGCAATATGATTCTCGGATTTATGCTTCTCAGTGCGGTGGCTGCGGCGGGAGCCAGTTTTAATGGTTATGACTCAGGCAAGATCAGCGATATTATCAGGTACGGACTGGTGGGCTGGATGCTGCTGTATATCCCATTATCCAAACAGCAAATTTATACTATTCTGGCGCTTCTTTTTGTGGCGACCAGTGTTGGCGTGATTGTCGCTTATCTTGAGACAGCCTATTGGCAGGGCGGGGCTTTTGAATTGCGATCCGTGGGCCATATTAACCATACGGCGATCTTTATTGCACTGACTTTGGGCGCTGTAATCCCTTTGTTGATCTCTAAAACTAGCACTTTGCAGGCTCGGTTGGTGCTCTTGCCCATTGCGATTATTCTGACTGCAGGACTGTTCTTTGCCGGTAGCAGGGCGGGGATTGTGGCTCTGGCGATTATCGTTGCAATTGCTGTGGTGCATAGTCTTATGTTTCATCTTAAAACAGGTATTGCTGTATTGGTATTGGCTATTGTCGCTGGTGGATATATGGTGACTGCACCGCCCAACGTGGTTAACGAGCTGGTTAATCGACCTATGCTGTTTATGGGGAATACGGCAGCACCGAGAGAGAGGCTGTGGAATACTGCTATGTATGGGCTTAAAAAAGAGCCAGTATTTGGTATTGGATTTGGTAATTACGGCAGTTTAGATCCGCAGCAATTAAGCCTCTGGTATCCTGATGAAGATTTTACCGATACCAAGCAGTATTATTACTCTTCCCATGCCCACAATAGGTTTCTAAACTCCGCAGTCGAGGGGGGGGTATTTGGTTTCGCAGGCCTGATGC
>CAXAJC010000063.1:0-10057 GCA_963969005.1 uncultured Cellvibrionales bacterium
ACACTGGTGAGCACAGCCACATCCGCATCAATAATATTAATCGCATCAAGGCGACCGCCAAGCCCCACTTCCAACAGCATCACGTCGGGCTGGGCCTGATAAAAAATCACCAGCGCCGCCAGAGTGCCAAACTCAAAATAAGTCAGAGAGATATTGCCGCACTGAGCTTCAATCAGCTCAAAGGCGTCGACAATTATTTGATCGGCAACAGGCACTCCGCCGAGGCAGATGCGCTCGTTGTAATGCAAAAAATGCGGGGAGGTAAACATGCCCGTGGAATAGCCATGTTCCAGCAGTATCGCCTGCATGCAGGCAAGGCTCGAGCCCTTGCCATTGGTACCGGCAACGGTGATCGCCAGAGGCGGTTTTTGCTGGTTAAAACCATGTTCAGACTGCAGTCGCTGCCACACTAGTGACACGCGGTGCAGACCAAGTTCAATCTCGCTGGGGTGCCTGCTCTCTAAAAGATTCAGCCAGTCAGCAAGGCTGCGTTCAGGCATCAACAGGTTCTGGCAGGTGCATCAGTTTGGAGAGAATACTGCCCAGACGATCGCGCATCTGGTGACGGCCAATAATCATATCAATATGGCCCTTCTCCAACAAAAATTCACTGCGCTGAAAACCTTTGGGCAGCTTCTGGCGAATGGTCTGTTCAATAATATTGGGCCCGGCAAAACCAGCGCGAGCGCCCGGCTCGGCAATATTTAAATCACCCAGCATAGCCAGACTGGCGGAGACACCCCCGTAAACCGGATCTGTCATTACCGACACATAGGGCACGCCAGCTACTCTCAAGCGCTCCAGCACGGCACTGGTTTTAGCCATCTGCATCAGCGAGATTAACGCCTCCTGCATACGAGCACCGCCAGTCGCGGAGAAGCAGATAAAGGGACGTCGCTGTTCCAGTGCCAGATTGGCAGCGCGGGTGAATTTCTCTCCCACCGCATAGCCCATGGAGCCACCGTGAAAGGCAAATTCAAAGGCACAGGCAACCACAGGAATACCTTTGAGATCGCCACTCATGGCAATTAGCGCGTCTTTTTCACCAGTCTTTTTCTGTGCATCGGTGAGGCGATCTTTGTATTTTTTGACATCGCGGAATTTAAGCCGATCTATGGCTTCCACGTCTTCAGCGATCTCAGTGCGGCCCTCTTCGTCGAGGAAGATACCCAGACGGCGGCGGGCGCCAACGCGCATATGATGCCCACATTTGGGGCAGACATCGAGGTTGCGTTCTAATTCGGGCCGGTATAGAGGTGAAGCGCACTTGGGGCATTTTTTCCACAGCCCTTCAGGCACGGAATTGGCGCGTTCGTTTTTGCTTGCGGCGGGACCTGCAGGTCTAATGCGTTTCAGCCAGTTCATCGATTACCTTTCAACTTAAATATATCAGTCAGGGCTACTAATGTGCACAGAGATAAAAGTTGGGTATTCTATCACGACCGCCTTAATGGAGATAAGACCCGCAGCAAATATTTATTTGGGCAGATCCAGTTTTAATAACGCTATTCTAAATATAACCAAAATCATCAACCCTGTTTGGCATTGGCCACAAAGTCAGCCACTTTTTGCTTATCCTTGATTCCCGGGCTGGATTCAACCCCCCCACTGACATCAACCATATAAGGGCGCACCTGAGTTACCGCAGCAGCCACATTGTCCGGCCGCAGCCCGCCCGCCAGAATCAGCTTGTAGTCCCTGTTCTCAGGCAGTCGGCTCCAGTCAAACTGATGGCCGGTGCCACCGTACTGATCATCGGACCAGGCGTCAAACAGAAAGCCACCTTCGGCATGATAAACCGCCACTTCAGCGTCCAGATCCAAACCCTCTCGCATGCGAATGGCGCGGATAAACGGAAAACCAAACTGCTGACAAAATGCCGGGGTCTCGTCCCCATGAAACTGCAGCAGGTCAGGTTTAACCTCGTCGATCACCTGTTTAACAGTGGCCTTATCTGCATTAACCAGCAGTACCACCGTCAGCGTCTCGGGGCCAATCACAGCCCGGATTTCAGCGGCTCGCCGAATATCCACATAGCGCGAGCTCTTGCTGTAGATCACTATGCCCAGAGCATCTGCACCGGCCTGCTGAGCCATCAGTGCCTGTTCCGGGCTGGTGATACCGCAAATTTTAACCTTTACTGTCATAAATCATTCTCTATTAGCTCTTAGTTTATATACTGCCTAACTCAGCTGATCGGGCAAAAATGCCGGGCCAGTGGGCAGCTGGGGCAAGGCAAACCGGGGCGGATAATCCACATCCACCAGATAGAGCCCATTGGGTGCTGCGGTAGCGGCACTTTTACAGCGGTCGCCTTCGGCGAGCAGCTGTTTAATCCAGCCAGGCTGCTGGCGGCCAAAGCCCACATCCAACAACGCGCCCACCATATTGCGCACCATATGCAACACAAATGCATTTGCACTTACCTCAAACACCAGCAGCTGACCATGCTGATAAATATTGGCACCGATCACATTGCGAAAAGGCGACAATGACTGACAGCCAGCACCGCGAAACGCAGAGAAGTCCTGCTCCCCCAACAGATACTGACAGGCCTCCTGCATAGCGGCAGGGTTGACCGGAAACTTAACCCAGGTGACCCCATTGGCTAAAATAGCAGGCCGCGCTTTGCTGGCAGCAATGACATAGCGATAGGTGCGTGACGTTGCACTGAATCTGGCATGAAAATCTGCATCCACTTCCTCGGCCCAAACCAGCGAGATACTGTCGGGCAACTGGCTATTGGCACCCTGCACCCAGTTGTGGCCGGTGCGCTGTGCACTGCTATCAAAATGTATCACCTGATGGCTGGCATGCACCGCAGTGTCGGTGCGCCCGGCACAACCAATAGCCAGCGGCTCACTGGCCACATAGCTTAGGGCCCGCTCAAGCTCCGCCTGCACCGATGGACTATGCTTCTGTTTTTGGAAGCCACAAAAAGCACTGCCGTCGTATTGAACGACGGCAGCATAACGTTTAATTCCTTCAGGCAAACTGTGCCCTTCGGGAATCCTGCAGTTTGGGGTATAGACCCAATCAGGCACGGTTAACATCCATTCAAATTAGTTGCCAATACTATCCAGTACGGCCTGAGCTCTGGCTCTATCTTCGTCATCGGCCTCTTCAATAATTTCGCTAAGAATTTCTCGGGCACCTTCGGCATCACCCATTTCGATGTAGGTAGCAGCCAGATCAAGCTTTACATCGACCGAGTTAATTTCACCCACATCTTCCAGACCTTCAAACTGATCCAGATTGGCTGCTATATCAGCCAGGGCATCGGCCTCCGCACCCATGGTTTTTTGTAGTGCATCGACACCGGGCAGGTCAGTATCTTCTACCTGCTGCACAGGTTCCACCTCTTCAAAAGTTGAGGCCGGGGACTCTTCAGTCTCAGGCATATCCTCAAGAGGGTCGGATTTATCAGCCGGGCTGACATTAGCAAAAATGCCGCCATCCATAAAGCTATCATCGAGGAAGTCTTCATCGAGTACGGACTCGGCGAGTTCATCGACAATTTTATCATCGTCGTTATCAAGAGAAGCCGGAGGCTCGGGCTTTTCATTAAGAGACGCTGAGGGCTCGGGCTTTTCATTAAGGGACGCTGAGGGCTCGGACTCTTCAATAAGAGAAGCTGAGGACTCGTCTTCCTCTGAAGCTTCTTGATCCGTCGAGGTTTCGGACTCTGGCTCGGCCTCTTCACTAAAAGAAGCCGAAGGCTCAGGCTCTTCATTGAGAGACACCGAAGTATCGTCTTCAACAGGCTCTTGCTCTTCAGGCCCCAGAATCACGGAGGCCATAGATGTGGCAACTTCATCACCGGTCAATTCAATCTCAAGGAAAATTGGCTTTAGCTCGTCCCGGCGGTCTTCCCTAAACAACACTTCCATCAACTTTAAGCGGCTAGCCGTGTCGGCAACATCGGCGGCGCGGGCTTTTTGCAGAATTTCGATAGCCTGGTCGACATTGCCCAGGGACAGATAAACTTCAGCCTCTGCGGTGGCTTCAACCATGGAATCAAAAATCTCCGGGCTAACATCCGCATCCTCTTCGGCAAAGATTTCTTTGTCGGTCTCATCAAACAGATTATCTTCCGGATCAAGCTCCATCCCGTCCACTTCATCGACCAGCAGATCAGCGCCTGTATCCACAGATGTGTCGGTATCATATTCCTGATAACCAGCGCCTGTGGCACTCTCATCCAGCTGCTCGGAAATCTCCGGGCTGGTTTTGGAGGTTCTGCGTAACAGCGTGACCAGAAGCAGAATAATTACCCCTAAACCCACCCACAGGTACCAGGGCTGCTGCTTTAACTGGGCCTGAAAGGCTTCAATTGGGCTGGCTTTTGCAACAGAGGGCACAGCGGCGTCCTGCTCTTCAGCAACATCAACCCGGATTTCGGTGGTATCGACCTGAGCCTCCAGCAGAGCCATGCGCTCGCGCAGCTCGTTGTTTTCCTGCTGAGTTTTGCTCACCTCACCCTGAGTCACCACCAGCTCAGAATTTAACTGGTCTACCTGATCAACCTCAGCTGCACCGGTATCCTCCGACTGGCTATCAGGAACCAGCCCTTCCTCGGAGGCTAACCCGTCACCGGCAATGACCAGCTCAGTGGCTTCGGATGCATCGTAGGCGGTAATCAATTCCAGAACGCCACCGGACTCCTGCTGTTCGGCGCTACTGTCTGACTCCGGGAACAGCTCATCTTCGGCGACGAATTCCTCTACAATCTCGTCATTAACAGGCTCTTGATTAGTAGGCTCCTCCGCAGTTGGATCGACCAAACCAATCTGACTGGCAACAATATCCCCTGCTTCTTCACCAATCTGAGTTTTGGAGGGCAAACGTAAAATCGCCCCCTCTTTCATCCGATTGGCATCGCCATTCAAAAAGACACTTGGATTCTCGCTGTAGAGGGCATCCATGGTTTGCAGAATAGTCAGCCCACGAGGGCGCAACCGTTTGGAGACATTCCACAATGTGTCACCAACCACCACTTTATGCTGATCACCGGAAAACGATTGTTTGCCTGCAGTTGCTTTGGGGGCAGATCCAGAGGCCACTTTGCTAACCGTCGCAGGGGCAACCTGGCCTTCGGTGTAGACAGGCAGGTCGAGTAATAGGGTATATTCCCGCAGCAGTTGACCCGAGGGCCATTCCAACTGCACCAGAAAATCCAAATAGGGTTCAACAACCGGTTGTTCGGTAGTAACTCGCACAATGGTTTCGCCGGTGGCATTTTTGCCCACCGCAAAGTCCAGCGCAGTAAGATAAAAATCTCGGCTAACACCGGCCTGGGTAAATGCCTGGGGAGAAGCAAGCTTGACCAGCAGCATGCTGTCGTCAATGTCACCGACATTGGTCAGCTCAATCTCTGCATTGAGCGGCTCATTGAGCGCTGACTTGAGTACAATTTCCCCAAAACCAACAGCAATGGCGGCGCTGGTATAGAGCAGCGCGGCCAGAGCAGATCCGACTGCCAGTTTGATCGACCATGTCCTGATTGTCATAAGGTTTTCCTTTTGTGCACAGTGCTTGACCAATCCAGCAATTCTTATACAACAACCTGACACCAGGATTTTTATAATAGCTGCTGGATATGCCTTAGAATTTGCGACGAATTATTGTAGCTAAACTTAGCCTAAAAAGGCCATATTTAGTCGATTAACACTTAAAACCCACAAAAAAGAGCCAATCATTCTATTAACAAAACGCCGTCGCGGTAGAGTAATAGAATGCTTAGCCCTTTTAAAGCAAAAAATATCGCCAGAAACTAGTCTTCGATCACAATCCTCAGCATGCGCCGCAGTGGTTCCGCCGCACCCCAGAGCAACTGGTCACCCACGGTGAAGGCAGACAGATACTGCTCACCCATATTCATTTTGCGCAGACGCCCAACTGGCACATCCAGACCACCAGTCACAGCTGCTGGCGTCAGGTGCGCAACAGAGGCTTCTTTGTCATTGGCAATCACTCTGGCCCACTGATTGGCCTCCGCCAACATGGACTCAATTTCATCCATGGGCACATCCTGAGTCAGCTTGATAGTCAGCGCCTGACTATGGCAGCGCATGGCGCCGACCCGCACACAGAGGCCATCCAGCGGAATAGGATTGCCCTCGCGATTAAGAATTTTGTTGGCCTCAGCCTGATTTTTCCACTCTTCACGGCTCTGCCCATTGTCCAGCTGAGAATCAATATAAGGCAACAGGCTGCCCGCCAGGGGGTAACCCCAGTTTTCCAGCGGGAAGCTATCGGACCTCAGGGTATCTGTTACCTGACGGTCGATATCCAGAATCGCCGACGACGGATTGGCCAGATTGTCAGCAACAGAGTCTTTTATCACCCCCATCTGGTTAATCAGCTCCCGCATATTCTGTGCACCGGCACCAGAGGCAGCCTGGTAGGTCATAGAGCTGGCCCAGTCCACCAAGTTGGCATTAAACAGCCCGCCAAGACTCATCAGCATCAGGCTAACGGTGCAGTTGCCACCTATATAGTCTTTCACACCATTGGCCAGACCATCCTTGACTACATTCATATTAACCGGGTCGAGCACAATAATGGAGCTGTCTTCCATACGCAGGGCAGAGGCCGCATCAATCCAGTAGCCATCCCAGCCGGCATTGCGCAGCTGCGGGTACACCTCTTTGGTATAGTCGCCACCCTGACAGGTCACAATAATGTCCAGCTGCTGCAGAGCCTCAATATCAAAAGCGCTTTTTAATAATGGAATATCCACACCCACATTCGGCCCCGCCTGGCCAGCCTGAGAGGTAGTAAAGAAAATCGGCTCAATATGGGCAAAGTCATTTTCGTCGCGCATTCTGTCCATCAGCACAGATCCCACCATGCCGCGCCAACCGATAAATCCTGTTTTCTTCATTGTTTCAAACCCTTTCTGTTACTTATTTAATGGCACCAAACACCCAGGGGTGCTGTGCCGCGCGCTCGACCTCGTAGGCCTTAATGTCATCCGCGTTTTGCAACGTCAGACCAATCTCATCCAACCCATTAAGCAGGCAGTCCTTGCGAAACTCATCCAGCTCAAAACTAAATACATAGCCGCTATCTGTGGTCACTGTTTGCGCATGCAGATCAATAGATAGTTGATAGCCCTCTTCGGCATCCATCTCATTAAACAGAATATCCACCTGCTCTTCCGTCAAAATCACCGGCAACAAACCATTTTTAAAACAGTTATTGTAAAAGATATCTGCATAGCTGGGCGCAATCACCGCATTAAATCCATAATCTTCTAGTGCCCAGGGCGCATGCTCACGGCTAGAGCCGCAACCAAAGTTCTTGCGCGCCAGCAGAATGGACGCTCCTTTAAAACGCGGGAAGTTTAGCGGAAAGTCCGGATTAACCGGGCGGTTCGAACAGTCTTCGCCAGGCTGGCCCTCATCCATATAACGCAGCTCATCAAACAGGTTGGGGCCAAAGCCACTGCGCTTGATGGATTTTAAAAATTGCTTGGGGATAATCATATCTGTGTCCACGTTGGCGCGATCCATAGGGCCCACCAAGCCACGGTGTGTGGTAAATGCTTTCATTACTGATCACCTCCTGCAAATGAACGTACATCGACAATATGGCCAGCCACCGCAGCAGCCGCAGCCATGGCTGGGCTCATCAGATGGGTGCGCCCGCCATTGCCCTGACGGCCTTCAAAGTTGCGGTTGCTGGTAGAAGCACAGTGCTCCCCCGCTCCTAACTTGTCCGCATTCATGGCCAGACACATAGAACAGCCCGGCTCGCGCCAGTCCATGCCCGCTTCAATAAAGATCTTATCCAGGCCTTCTTCTTCAGCCTGGGCTTTTACCATCTGGGAACCGGGCACAATCAACACCTGCTTAACCGAACTGGCGACCTGACGACCTTTAGCTACCTCAGCTGCCGCACGCATATCCTCAATACGAGAATTGGTGCAAGAACCAATAAACACACGGTCCACAGCAATGGAATCAATCGCCTGACCACCCTCAAGGCCCATATATTCCAGCGCCCGCTCCAAACCTTTGCGTTTCTCTTCACTGGGTTGCTCGTGCAAACTGGGAACCTTGGCCGTTACCGGCGCCACCATCTCGGGGGAGGTCCCCCAGGTCACCTGCGGAGCAATATCTTCTGCCGCCAGCGCAACCTCAGTATCAAATACCGCATCTGCATCCGAGGTTAAGGTATTCCAGTATTCAACTGCCTGATCCCACAGCCCGCCCACGGGTACAAACTGACGGCCTTGGCAATAATCAATTGTCTTCTGGTCCACCGCCACCATGCCCACCCGGGCACCGGCTTCAATGGCCATATTACACACGGTCATGCGGCCTTCGATCGACATATCACGAAACACAGAACCGGCAAATTCAATCGCATGCTCATTGCCACCAGCAGTACCGATCTTGCCAATAATCGCCAGCACCACATCCTTGGGCGTAACCCCAACACCAAGACTGCCATTGACAGTGACACGCATATTTTTCATTTTCTTGGCCACCAGACATTGGGTGGCCAACACATGCTCAACCTCAGAGGTACCAATGCCGTGGGCCAGACAGGCCAACGCACCATGGGTCGCTGTGTGAGAATCACCACAGACCACGGTCATGCCCGGCATAGTGGCGCCCAACTCAGGGCCCATCACATGGACAATACCCTGGCCCATTTCATTGATCTTAAATTCCTTAATGCCATAGAGGTCGCAGTTATCATCCAGAGTTTGCACCTGAATCCGCGACACCTCATCACTCATACCCGCCACACCAGCATCCCGCTCCGACTTGTCGGTGGAGATATTGTGGTCCGGCGTTGCAATATTAGTATCCAGACGCCAGGGCGCACGGCCGGCTATACGCAGACCCTCAAAAGCTTGAGGTGAAGTCACCTCGTGGATTACATGGCGATCAATGTAGATCAGCGATGAGCCATCAGTATTTTGTTTAACAAGGTGGCTGTCCCACAGCTTGTCATAAAGTGTTCTTCCCGCCATAACTCTCTCCTAGAGAATTCCTTTGTTGCGCCCATTGTAAACCTGTCATATGATGAATTAAATTCATATTTAGAATGGCTAGCATTCTCCTGAGGAATGAAAATGGACAATCAGAACATCAAGGCCTTTATCACCGTGGCCCATTGCGGTTCATTTTCCGAGGCCGCCGAGCAGCTCTACCTGACCCAGTCCGCCATCAGCAAGCGCATCGCCCAGCTGGAACAGCAGGTCGGCAAAAAGCTATTTGACCGCTTTGCCCGCCAAGTCAGCCTCACGGAAGCTGGAATTGAGCTGCTGCCGAGAGTCAAACGCATCCTTCAGGAATATGAAAACGCTCTGCAAGCCATCAGCGACCTATCTGGCAAAGTCAGCGGCACACTCAGACTGGCTATTAGTCACCATCTGGGCCTGCATCGCCTGCCCCCGGTGCTAAAACAGTTTGCCCAGCAGTATCCAAATGTGACCCTGGATATTGAGTTTATGGATTCAGAAAAAGCCTATGAGCGCGTGCTGCAAGGCCAGTCTGAAGTGGCAGTGATTACATTGGCGTTGGAACCTCACCACAATATAGACGGCAAGGTGATCTGGACCGACCCACTGCGATTTATCTGCGCCCAGGATCACCCGCTGGCGAAAATCAAAGAGCCGACACTGGATGACCTGGCAGACTATTCAATTATTCTACCAGGCATAAATACCTATACCGGGCAGATTATTCAGAAGCTGTTTCAGAAGGAAGGGATACCGTTAAAAGCACCTATGTCGACTAATTATCTGGAGACCATTAGCACTATGGTTGAGGTGGGACTGGGCTGGAGTGTACTGCCGGAGACACTAGTGAGGGACCTGCATGTGATGCCTTTTGAGGCGATTAAGATTGAGCGGGAGTTGGGATATATCCACCATACAAAACGGAGTCTGTCGAATGCGGCGGTGGCGTTTTTAGGGTTGTTGGGTCAACCATAACAGCCCCCGCCACCATTTCCTCAGCCCGCGACTTGCAGTAGAATGCTGCCTCGTTTTAACCCAGTAACCACAGAGCTATGGCCCCTTATGACTGACCATACC
>CAXAJC010000064.1:0-9912 GCA_963969005.1 uncultured Cellvibrionales bacterium
CGGGCGACGGCCACACGCTGTTGTTCACCGCCAGACAGCTGGCGGGGGTAATGACTGGTGCGATGCTCCAACCCCACTCTCTGTAAATAGTAGGCTGCAGTGACCAGAGCTTCTTTATCGCCCTGAAGCTCAAGGGGCAATGCCACATTTTCCAGCGCGGTCAGGCCGGGCAATAGATGAAAAGACTGAAACACAAAACCCACAGTCTCTGCGCGCACCGCGGCACGACCCTCCTCATCCATAAGAGTAATATCCTGTCCATCCAAGCTCACAGAACCTGAACTGGGCAGATCCAGACCGGCCAATATTCCCAGCAAAGTGGACTTTCCCGAACCAGAGGGCCCAACAATGGCCAGACTCTCGCCACCCTCAAGGGACAGATTAATCTGCTCGAGAATACTTAGCGTACCCTCTGCTGTGGTGACCTGTTTGCTGATATTGCTGACTTCAATCATTTGAAATTTCCATTGTCACTAAAAATGCATACACTGCTGACAGCGTTTGAGGATTATTTTACCGGGATTATTTATGCAGTCTTTTATTAAGGGCTTATGTTGCCTGTTTATTTTACTAGGTGCCAATACTTATGGATCAACTCTGCTGGTTTTGGGTGATAGCCTGAGTGCCGGCTATGGCATAAATCAGGGCAAGGGTTGGGTGGCATTGCTGCGCAGTGATCTGGGCCCTGACCACCAGATCATTAATGGCAGCATCAGCGGGGACACCACCGGTGGTGGCTTAAATCGCCTGCCGGTGCTGCTGGAAAAATACAGTCCCAACTATGTATTGCTGGAACTGGGAGGCAATGACGGCTTGCGGGGCCAGCCCCTAAGTCTGATGAAACGCAACTTGCAGGCCATGATTACCCTGGTGCGCAAAGCGGGTGCGGAGCCAATCCTGTTTGGTATGCGCCTGCCACCGAACTATGGTCGCCGCTATTCCGACGCCTTTGCCGCGGTATATCCGCAGCTGGCCGCTGAAGAAAACCTTCTGTTAATTCCCTTCCAGCTTGAGGAATTAGCGGTTACCGAGGGTATGATTCAAGAGGACGGGCTGCACCCTACGGCACTCGCCCAGCCTGTTATCAAAGAGGTGATCAGAGGCTATATTCAGCCATTAATGACCCAGTAATGATTAGCTCTGGGACCGGGGAACAAATTTAAGCGCCAAACCATTATTGCACCAGCGCTGACCTGTGGGCTTGGGGCCGTCATCAAACACATGGCCCTGATGACCACCACAGCGAGCACAGTGATATTCGGTACGCGGCCAGATCAGCTTAAAGTCACGCTTGGTATCGATATGACCCTCAATATGATCAAAGAATGAGGGCCAGCCGGTACCGCTTTCATATTTCATCGCGGAGGTGAAAAGCGGCAGGTCACAGCCGGCACAATGATATTCCCCCTCCCTGTGTTCATTATTTAGGGGGCTGGAGCCTGGAGGCTCTGTGCCCTCGTCCCGGAGAATATAATACTCGTCCTCACTGAGCCGCTGTTTCCACTCATTGTCCGAGCGAGTAATTTTCTCCATTGCCCACATTCGGCCTGAGGCCATAATAGCCAAACTGCCAAGTCCAATATGCTGTATCCAGGTTCGTCGATTCATAATACTGTCCTCAATTCACTCTGGGACCTATGGCTCCAGAAACAATCAATTGACTCCATGGGGATGCTGAATAGGCTCTCCGGAAGACTGCTTCAACAACAGTTTCAGCTGGGATACCAGCCCACCAGCGAGAATAAGCCCACAACCAATAAACTCTGTCTGAGTCAGATATTCATCCAATAGCCACCAGCCACAGAATGCAGCAAACACAGACTCAAAGCTCAAAATAATTGCCGTGTGTGATGCCGGTGCGGTGCGCTGCCCCACCACTTGCAGACAAAAACCTACAGCTGATGAGAGTACGCCCACATAGAGTAGAGCCACCATCGCATCGCGGATACCCTGCCAGTCCCAGCCTTCAAAAATAGGCACCAGAATACCGGTTATCACCGCGGCCACAGAAAATTGCACAAAGATCAAACGGAAGGGCGAGGCATCGTTGGCAATCATGCCGGTAAAAATAATATGCAGTGCAAACAGCAGCGAACTGATCAGCACTAAAATGTCACCGATAAAAATCTCACCGCCATCAATCTGACCCATAAAATACAGCCCGGCCAGCGCCAAAGACATGCCTACCCAGGTTGGCCATTCGGTTTTGTTGCGGAAAAATAAACCAATCAATGGCACAAATATCAAATAAACACCGGTCAAAAATCCCGCGCGACCCGCTGTGGTATAGACCATGCCCCATTGCTGCAACAGCATGCCCGAGGTCAACACCAATCCCAGCAATGCCGCATTTCGATTGATCTTGTTAAAGGCAAAAATCTGTTTGGGCTTTTCCATCACATACCACAGGGGCACAATGGCCAGAGCGCCAATCAAAAAACGCCCAAAGGTAAAGGTGATAGGGCCAATATGGTCCATACCTGAGCGCTGGTAGACAAAAGCAAGGCCCCAAATAAAGGCCGTGAGCAGCAGAATTAAATCTGCGCGCAGATCGGTTTTTAAACTCATAGCAGATCCTTCTTGTTGGTTTTTGTGATTATAGACTACTGGATATGTTGCACTAGCAGCTGTATTTTTTCCTCACCGCGATACTCATTGATATCCAGCCTGTAGACACAGCGAACAGTGCCTGCATTCTGGTCTGGCCAGCGGGCAGTATCAATATTGAACCAGATAGCGTCTATAACCAGATCGGGTTGGTTGGGGGGCGCAAGTACCAATTTAAGATGATGTTCTCCCACTATGCGCTGCTGCACAATAATAAAGTCGCCTTGAAAACAGGGCTCGGGGAATAACTGCCCCCATGGGCCGGCATCACGCAACAGCTGTGCTGTTGGCATATTTAACTGTTCTGGCTGCAGACAGCCGTCTGTGACCAGCTTGGCCTGCAGGTCGTCCGGGCTCAATGAGTTGGCCACCTGCTGCTGAAAGGCCTGAGTAAATTGCGCCAGATTATCCCTGTCCAAACTTAAACCAGCAGCCATTGCATGGCCGCCAAACTTGCTGATTAATCCAGGATATTGGGTAGCCACAGCATCCAGGGCATCGCGAATATGCAATCCGGGAATAGACCTCGACGAACCCTTAAGCTGACCATCATCACCAGGGGCAAAAGCCACCACCGGGCGGTGATACTTCTCTTTAATACGGGAGGCCAAAAGTCCCACCACACCCTGATGCCAGTCTGACTGAAACAGGCACAGAGCTGCCGGCATCGCCTTTGTATCCATGGATATCTGATCAACAATAGCAAGGGCTTCCCGCTGCATACCCGCCTCAATATGCTTGCGATCCTGATTTAAATCATCCAGCGCCTGAGCCAGATGAAGAGCCTGCTCTGGGTCATCCGTCAGCAAACATTGAATACCCAGACTAATATCGTCAAGGCGGCCAGCGGCATTCAATCTTGGTCCCAATGCAAAACCTAAATCCGCCGCTACCAGACTATGGGGTGCTTTTCCGGCAATGCGCAACAGAGCCTGAATACCTGGCCTGGAGTGCCCGGCGCGAATACGCATTAGCCCTTGATGCACCAAAGCTCGGTTAATTTGATCCAGCGGCACCACATCGGCGACAGTGCCCAGAGCCACCAGATCGAGCCACTGACTCATATCTGGCTCGGCCATTTTATGCTGCTCGAACCATTGCAGCTCACGCAACTCAGCCCGCAATGCGCAGAGCAAATAAAAGGCAACCCCAACGCCAGCGAGGTTTTTGGTGGGAAACTCACAGCCCTGCTGATTGGGATTAACAATAGCCACAGCATCCGGCAACTGGGCGCCGGGCAAATGATGGTCGGTGACAATAACCTCTATACCTAGATCATTGGCCCGAGCCACACCAGCAACACTGGAGATGCCATTGTCGACAGTAATGATAAGATCGGGAAAGCTCTCAGCGGCCAACTCGACAATTTCTGGTGTCAGGCCATAGCCGTAGTCAAAGCGGTTGGGAACAAGAAAATGGACGCTGGCAAAACCCATTGCCCTGAGTGCCAGCACCATCAGCGCGGAGCTAGTGGCACCATCTGCATCGAAGTCACCGAGAATAAGAACCGACTGCTGATTCTTTAATGCTGTTACCAGCCTGCTGCTGGCTGCAGCGATGCCAGACATCAGTCTGGGCTGGGGCAGGCAACTCAGTCGCCGCTCCAGCTGCTGCTGATTGGCAATACCCCGGGACTGGTAAATACGCTGTAATAATGGATCTAGCTGATCAGAAAAATCACAGCCACTAAGGTCAACAGGTCGCGTTGCGATTTGCATTGCTGTGGCGGCTTACAAATAACCAGCTTGCTTACCAATTAAATAACTCAGATACCCCAGCGCAGCAATAATCACCCAGATGCCAAACAGCAGTCGGAAGCCGCGAAAAGGTTTGCGCTCGGTCGTATTGAAACCGCTGTTGAGGTATTTCTCGACCCGCTCCATATCCTCTGCGGATAATTTATTTTCTTCGCTCATGTTTTGCTCTCAAACTCGGCCGGTAAACTAAGATATCCGCCAACCTGCTCCGGTGTCAGGTCAGTCAGTCTGGGAACAACACCCAGACAGGGCTCGTTAATCATGTCCCTCAGTGTAACAATATTCTCCTCTAACCGGGGCATCTCAGGATCAATAATATTGCCCACCCAGCCAGCAATCTGCAGTCCATCCCGGCGCACGGCCTCGGCGGTCAGTAGCGCATGATTAATACAACCCAGCCTAAGTCCTACGACTATAACCACCTGACAGTTCAGTTCACGGGCCACATCGGCCAGGGTTTCACGCTTATTTAACGGCACTCGCCAGCCACCGGCACCTTCAGCTAGCAACAAATCTACTGGCAGCAGGCTCAGTCCCCGACAGTAGCCCACCAGGCGCGAGGCACTGAGTGCTCTGCCCTCTTCCTGAGCTGCAATATGGGGCGCAATGGCGGCCTCCAGCGCAACCGGATTGACCTGCTGATAGGGCAGCTGATGACTCGCTGCAGCCTGGAGCTGTAACGCATCTTCATTTTGCATACCAAGGCCCATATCTTCACATCCCGCAGCCACAGGTTTGATCGCAGCACTGCGCAGGCCAGCACTATTGGCTGCAAACAAAAGGCCTGTGGCGATAACAGTTTTGCCCACATCTGTATCTGTGCCGGTAACAAATAACCATTTATTGGCCATAGTTTGGTCTCTCGGAGATTATTATTTAGCCTTCACCACAGTCCCGGAAATAATCTCCCAGGTAGCAGGCAGCTCGCCACTGGCAAGTCGACAGGGTTCGTAGGCATTGTACAGTGCTTTAAGCTGCTGCTTGCCCGTCATGGTCGCAGGTCGGCCAGCATTATTATTATGGGCACCTACATTTTTAAGCTCTAATAACAGTGCGCGCACGGAATCATGCTTCTCTGTCACTGTGTGGCTGTGTAAATCCATCTGGGTAAAACCCGCACTGGCCAGTGCCTGTTGCCACTGGGACAAACTGGCAAACCGGTTTACATGGACGGCACTGTCCACCTCGGCCCAGGCCTGGCGCAATTCTGCCAATGTGTGCGGCCCGGGCACAGCCAGCACTAGCTGTCCCCCCGGCTGTAGTACCCGATAAAGCTCTGCTGCCAATGTATCCAGGCAGTCACACCATTGCAGGGCAAAGTTGGAGAAGATCAATGACTGGGACGCTGAGGCAAAATTGAGGTTTTCTGCATCCCCACAGAGCCATTCAATTGGTTGATCAATATATCTGTTTTTCGCATAGGTCAGCATGCCAGCTGAGATATCCACCCCCAGCACCTGTGCCTTGGGGTAGCGCTGCTGCAGCTGAATACTGTGGAAACCAGTACCACAGCCCAGATCCATAATTTGATCGGGCTCTCCATTGATAGACTGCAGCAGTTGCTCACCAATCCGATGCTGCAAGTTAGCAGCACTATCATAGTGTTTGGCCGCGCGGCCAAAAGAATCGGCAATACCCGGTTTATCCAGTTGATAGCGCTGGCCCTCAAGGAAGTCCCCAATAGCCTTAATCACTAACTGGGTTGAACTGAGATGGGGCAGATGACCAGCATGCTCAATCACTTTGGCTTGCGGCAGTAGATCCGCTGCAGCCACAGGTACCAGTGCGTCATGCTGGCCAAAAAGGTACAGAGCCGGCACGGAAATTTTCCCGCCGCCCCAGTGCAGGCTGCCCAGTAGGCCCAACAATGCACTCCCGGATTGAGAATCAATACTGCATTTCAGATTGCGCAGTTGGCGCATAATCTGGCGCTGTTGCGGGTCACCCTGAGCCTGCAGACCAGCAAAGCGTCTTAGGCAGGTTGCGGGATCAGCCTGCCAGCTATTGATAAAGGCGGTAAAATCCGACTCGGCCATGGCCGCCGGATATTGTTGGTCGGCCACAAACTGCTGATTGCTGCCGATGGTGATCAGGCTCACCACATTGTCGGGAAAAGCCTCGGCAAAACGGCGGCACAGCATTCCGCCCAGAGAGAGTCCCAATAAGATGCATCTCTGGGGCAGCACCTGCCTCATCCAGGCCAAAAGCCCAGCAATAGAATAATCCTCTATGGCTGGCGAACCACCGCAACCGGGCAAATCCAGAGTAATAATATCGGCCATCTGGCTCAGCTGGTTGGGCAACTGCTGCCAGATTTGACTATCGGCACCCCAGCCATGAATCAGTACCAGTGGATCTGCGTGCAGTCTGGTGCCTGAACAGGGGTAATAGGTCAGACCAGAGGAAAGTCTCCCTTGAATATTGCTGGCAATATTTACAGACAACTGTCGAGCGCCTCCAATAACTGGTCGACCTGCTCGTCACTATGGTTGGCAGACAATGTAATGCGCAGTCGCCCAGTGCCCGCTGGCACTGTGGGAGGCCTGATCGCACCGACCATAAAACCTTTTTCCCGCAACTGCTGATTAACCGTTGATACCAGCTGATCATCATTAATCAATATGGGTTGAATAGGTGTATTTGAGTCCATAAGTTGCAGGCCAATCTGCTCGGCTGCGCTGCGAAATCGTCCAATCAGGTTGTGTAACTTCTCTCTGCGCCAGTGCTGATTGCGTACAAGCTGCAAACTAGCACTGCTGGCGCAGGCAATCGCCGGTGGCAGTGCCGTGGTGTAAATATAGGTACGGGCAAACTGAATCAGGGTTTCTATTAAGGCTTCACTGCCAGCGACAAAGGCGCCAAAGGTGCCAAAACTTTTACCCAGGGTACCCATCAGAATTGGTACCTGATCCACAGTTAAACCCTGCTGCTCAACAATGCCACCACCGGTTGCACCCAGCACGCCCATGCCGTGGGCATCATCCACCATAAGCCAGCCATTGTGCTGTGCTGCCAGAGTGCTCATCTCCGGCAGCGGTGCCAGATCCCCGTCCATACTAAATACGCCATCGGTGACAATCAGCTTGCGGTCAGCGGTACTCTGCTCAAGCAGATAGTCCAGCTGCTGCATATTGTTGTGCTTGTAGCGTTTGTAGTCAGCTCTGGAGAGATGGCCTCCGTCCAGCAGCGAGGCATGATTAAGCTGATCTTCAAGCACCAGATCACGGCGGTTTACCAGAGCATTGATCAGCCCCAGATTGGCCATATAGCCAGTGCTAAATAATAATGCTCTGGGGCGGCCAGTAAATTCAGCCAGCTGCTCTTCCAACTTATGATGGGCATTGGAATGACCACTGATTAAATGGGAGGCACCACTGCCAGTGCCATATTGGTCAACGCCAGCCTTTAAGGCGGCGGCAATATCCGGGTGACTGGCTAGCCCCAGATAGTCATTGCTGCAAAAGTTAATCAGGGACTTGCCTTCAACCTGCAATACTGAATCACAGCCGGACGCTACATTGGTTCTGTGGCGGTAGAGAAACTGCTGCTGACGCTGGTCAAGCTGGGCCTGAAGAATGGCATCCATACTGGTCATGGATATTAATTAGCCCGGTAAAACAATGCGTCGTTTTTATGTTCATTAATGGCCCGGTGCAGATCATCTTCCTGTTGTTGGCTGTCTTTATCAGCCTGATACTCCTCGGGCTTTATTCCCAGACGCTGCAATAACTGCATATCAGTATTGGCCTTTGGGTTGGGGGTTGTCAGTAACTTGTCGCAGTAGAAAATTGAATTGGCGCCAGCCATAAATGCCATGGCCTGCATCTGCTCATTCATATCCTCCCGACCCGCCGACAGCCGCACATAGGATTTAGGCATCATTAGCCGGGCCACGGCGATGGTGCGAATAAACTCAAAGGGATCCAGATCGGCCTCGTCGGCCATCGGCGTGCCAGCCACTTTAACCAGCATATTAATGGGCACAGATTCCGGATGTACCGGCAGATTAGCCAACTCCATTAATAAGCCCGCGCGGTCCTGTTGCTCTTCGCCCATACCCACAATACCCCCGGCACAGACTTTCATACCGGAATTGCGCACATTGGCCAGAGTGTTTAAGCGATCCTGATAAGTTCTGGTAGTAATCACCTCGCCGTAAAATTCTTTGGAGGTATCTAGATTGTGGTTGTAGTAGTCCAGTCCAGCATCGGCCAGTTTATCGGACTGATCTTCGCTAAGCATACCCAAGGTCATACAGGTTTCCAGCCCGAGAGATTTTACTTCGCGGATCATCTCTGCCACGGCGGGGATATCCCGATCATGGGGCGAGCGCCAGGCCGCACCCATACAGAAGCGGCTGGAACCACTGGCCTTGGCAACTTTGGCAGCCTCGATCACCTGTTCAATTTGCAGCAGCTTCTCTTTTTCCAGACCGGTGTCATAGCGCGCGCTCTGGGGGCAGTATTTACAGTCTTCCGGGCAGGCACCGGTTTTAATCGACAGCAATGTACTTAGCTGCACCTGATTGGGGTCAAAGTGCTGGCGATGCATCAACTGAGCATCAAATAATAGATCATTGAAGGGCTGATTAAACAGACTGAGAACTTGTTCTCTGGTCCAGTCGTGACGAACTGAAGGTCCTTCTGTAGGCAGCATGGCCAAACTCCGGGTTATCAATGGCTAAGGCAACGATAATAAACCCGGGTTCAGCGCTGTCAACCTTAATATTTTATTTTGGTTAACAATGGCAAATGTACGCAGGCAGCTGGAGATATTTCGCTTTGCTAAATATGACAGTAGATAAGCGGATAAACTGGGTCCAAGACCCCTAAATTGTCATCCAGACCGAAGGGAAGGATCTCATCATATCGATCATCCTCCCGATAACAGAAAACCTAATTTGACGAGTTCCTACTGAACGCCAAATACTTTTACTGGCACCCCATTAAGGGCACTGTTGCCACTGGCCTGATCAATCAACTTATCGTCAGTCAGATCATTACAGCTGACACCGCCCTGCTCTGCCGCGATTCCCATACTGACGCCATCGCGCTTGTGACCCCAGCCATGGGGCAAGCTCACCACTCCGGGCATTACCTCATCACTGGCCATCACCTGGGTTTGCACTTCGCCCACCCGAGACTGGATACGCACCTGGGATTGGTCCTGCAACTGATGGGCAGCTAGGTCATCCGGGTGCATTAGTAACTGCCAGCGCGGCTTGCCTTTAACCAGTCGATGGGAATTATGCATCCAGCTGTTATTAGAGCGAATATGGCGGCGGCCAATCAGCAAAAATTCATCCTTTGCGGTGGCCGACTGATCTGTACCAAGGCGCGCCAGATCTTCAACAATATAGTCGGCCATCAAGGTAATTTTGCCGTCACTGGTACAGAGTCGTTCAGGCAAGCTGGGTTGCAGTGGGCCTATATCCAAACCATGGGGATACTGTTTTATCTTATCCAGAGTTAGTTCCAGCTCGTGTCCAGCCGCGGCACTGTAGGGGCCACGCTGGATACCCCTATCAATCAGCTTATCCGGGGATGGC
>CAXAJC010000065.1:0-9844 GCA_963969005.1 uncultured Cellvibrionales bacterium
GGGCAAATCCTTAGGCACGAAGCGCCTCCTTTTGGGGGTAAGTACAACGTCCGGCTGCTCGGATTTCGCTAAATTAATGCCCTGCTCCCCAGATTCTGCAGACAACACCAGATGATCATTGCGTTCAAGTATATTGGTTAATTTGTAAGTTTCAGTGGAACTGTCATCCACTATTAGTATCTTCGCCATCTAACCCAAACCTCCTGTTTGATTTACTATTAAAAACTCCTACCTAAAAACTGCCAGGTAGATCCTAATTTTTATGCCCAACATAGCGCTCCAGCGCATCCAGTAATTCGGCACGCCCAAATGGTTTTGTTAGATAATCATCGGCACCCACTATCCGCCCTTTAGCCTTGTCAAACAGGCCATCTTTACTCGATAGCATAATGACTGGGGTCGATTTGAGCTCTTCGTTGTTTTTGATTAATGCGCAAGTCTGATAACCATCGAGACGGGGCATCATAATGTCAATAAATATGATATCCGGTTTGATATCAACGATCTTGGCTAATGAATCAAAACCGTCGGAGGCGGTAGACACATCACAGCCAGCTTTTGCAAGTAACGTTTCTGCGGTACGTCTGATAGTATTGCTGTCGTCTATGACGAGCACTTTGATGCCCTGAATATCCATTTCTTTCACCACTGTCAAAACCACCTAACGCCTTAAGTACTGCCAATGTCACTCAAGTTATGGAATTTTAAACATAGTTATAATATATAATCTACAACCCTCTATTTTTATAAACTTTTTTGCCGGTTAGCTCACAGATTTTGAGAACGTTAATTCTATAACTAATTGCCAATGATAGTTATAGTGCAAAAATTACTACAAGGCGGTCATTTATGGATAAATCTCTCGGCGTCGTAATGGACCCAATTTCATCAATAAATTACAAGAAAGACACCACTTTGGCTCTGCTGCTTGCAGCTCAGCGCCGGGGCTACAAATTATTCTATATGGAGCAGCAGCATCTGTTCCTTGAAAATGGCAATCCGCGAGCGGAAGTGCGGCCTCTCAAAGTGATGGAAAATCCGTTTAAATGGTACGAACTCAAAGAGTCCAGCTCTATTCCTCTGGAGGAGCTTGATGCGGTACTGATGCGCAAGGACCCGCCATTTGATGCAGAGTTTATCTACTCCACCTATATTCTTGAGGCCGCGGAACGACGGGGTACATTGATCGTAAACAAACCCCAGAGCCTACGGGACTGCAATGAAAAAGTGTTTGCCACTGAATTCCCCGAGTGCACGCCCCCTCTGTTGGTCAGCAGAGACGAGCGGCGGCTGAAAAAATTCCTCGCGGAGCATTTAGATGTGGTCTTTAAACCTCTGGATGGCATGGGTGGTACATCCATCTTCCGCGTCACACAGGATGACCAGAACCTTAATGTCATTTTGGAAACCCTGACAAAGAATGGCAGCGAAACCATCATGGCGCAGAAGTATCTGCCTGAAATCACGACAGGAGATAAACGTATCCTAGTGGTTGATGGCACAGTAATTCCCTATTGTCTGGCGCGCATTCCCGCAGATGGCGAATTCCGCGGTAATCTGGCCGCCGGAGGTCAGGGTTTGGTGCAGCCTCTCAGCGATCGTGATCGCTGGATTGCCGAACAGATTGCGCCCATATTAAAGGAGAAAGGGCTTATTTTTGTTGGCCTGGACGTGATTGGTGACTATCTCACTGAAATCAATGTTACCAGCCCCACCTGTGTGCGTGAGATTGATAATGCCGAGGGCACCGGTATTGGTGAGCTTCTTTTTGATGCTATTGATGCCAGACTCAACTAAGTCAACAGCAACCCAGCACTTGATCGACAGCTCCTAGAATTACGGCAATTGGCGCTTAGAACGCTGTTTCTGAATGGCGCTGCTGCATCTGGCATTATTGCTGGGACTTAAGTGCTGGGACTTAGCTTTAGCGCTTGGCTAATGATAAATCCAGCCACTTAAGTAGATGTGACCCTGGCTCAATGTGCCAGCGATAAGCAACCCGACGGAGCCGACTTTCTTGCACAGACTAACCAATAAGGCAATGACGACAAAGGCTCTGAACTGGAGGCCAGCTCGGATTCACAGTCAGTATTTGAGGCAATTGAACAGGGCGCCATCCCCGCAGTACATGACCTTGTTGAACAAGCTGCCCAAGTTATCACGACTGGCCTCAATATCCACTTGAACTGGTAGGTAACTTAACTACCCCCGGGAAGCTATATCTAGACAGCTTTCCGGTATGGTGCAACTAGTGGTGGTGATTGTCCCCAACAGCTCATTGAGAAAAACCAGCATAGGCAGTAGATCTGGGTCTAGAATTCTGGATCAGGCCGCGGTGCGCTCAGTGAGGCACGCCTCTTTAATTAGGGCCTTTCCTCCAGATACCAGAAAGGGGTCACAAGCCTTGAGTTTATGGTTGTGATCCCCCATATTAGTAAGTATGAATATCAGTTCAAAAAAATCGATTTCCAGCTTAAAAAACCATTTCCTTCTGGCCATGCCCGGCCTCAATGACCCTAACTTTTCACAGTCTGTGGTATATATCTGCGAACACAGTGTAGACGGGGCTATGGGTTTGATTATTAATCAGCAGCTGGATATTCCCGCGAAGGCGATCTTTGATCAGCTAGAGTTGGAATACAACGACGGTTACGGCAATTCATTGATTTTTGACGGCGGCCCAGTTCAGCGTGACCGCGGCTTTATTTTACACAGGACCTGCGACAAGCAATGGGAATCCACTGTGGCGATTGCTGATGATATCAGTCTCACCGCGTCAAAGGATATTCTCAGCGATATTGCTGTTGGCAATGGCCCGGCAGATGCATTGATCACTCTTGGCTATTCCAGCTGGGAGTCTGGACAGCTTGAACAAGAGCTGGTGCAGAATAGCTGGCTGACCATTCCTGCAGACTCAGCGATTATTTTTCGCACCGACTGTGCCGAACGGGCCGGTGCAGCAGCTTCATCGATTGGAGTCAATCTGGAAATGCTTGCCTTAGATGCCGGTCATGCCTGATAAGCATAGAGCTGTGCTGGCGTTCGACTTTGGCCTCAAACAGATTGGTGTGGCACAGGGCCAAACCCTGATTGGCTCGGCCAATGGACTGACTATTATTAAAGCCAACGATGGCGCACCAGACTGGTCGATGGTCAGCAAGTTGATCGAGGAATGGAAGCCGGATCTTCTGCTGGTAGGCCTGCCTCTGAATATGGATAACAGCGAAAGCGAGCTCAGCCAGCGCGCGCGCAAATTCGCCCGCCGACTTGAGGGTCGCTACAACATTGAAGTCATTATGGTGGATGAACGACTAACCAGTCGCGAGGCTAAATCCATGCTTCAGGAAGAGCAGCGCACTGCCAGGCGAGGCGGAAAGAGCCACGATCTGACCAAAATCGACCATCTTGCCGCGGCACTGATACTGCAGAGCTGGCTGCAGGCCCCGGATTCAGGTCAACCACCCTGAATCCGGCATCATCAAAGTAAATTATCCGGTAATTTGGCTTTTTCTTTGGCAACTTCAGCGCTGATAAGCCGCTGGTCAACCAGATTTTGTAGACTCTGGTCTAGGGTCTGCATACCCAGTCCGCCACCAGTTTGAATAGCAGAGTACATCTGCGCGACTTTATCCTCGCGAATCAGATTTCGAATAGCTGCAGTGCCAATCATAATTTCATGGGCAGCCACCCGGCCGCCGCCTATCTTTTTCACAAGTGTTTGGGAAATCACCGCCTGTAATGACTCTGAGAGTGTAGAGCGAACTATGGGTTTTTCCCCTTCGGGGAAAACATCTACCACCCTGTCGATAGTCTTGGCCGCTGAGGTGGTATGCAATGTGCCAAACACCAGATGGCCGGTTTCCGCGGCGGTCAAAGCCAGCCTGATCGTTTCCAGGTCACGCATTTCACCCACCAGCACCACGTCCGGATCTTCTCTCAGTGCCGAGCGCAGTGCCTCGCCAAAACCCATGGTGTCACGATGCACCTCACGCTGATTAATCAGGCATTTCTTGCTTTGATGAACAAATTCGATGGGATCTTCAATAGTGAGAATATGATCGTAACGGTTCTCATTAATATAGTCGACCATGGCTGCCAGGCTCGTGGATTTACCAGAGCCAGTGGGGCCGGTAACCAGCACCAGACCGCGCGGCAACAAGGACACTTTGCGGAAGATATCGCCCATCCCCAGCTGCTCAAGAGTCAAAACTTGGGAGGGAATAGTACGAAAGACTGCGGCAGAGCCGCGATTTTGATTAAAAACATTGACCCGAAAACGGGCGACACCAGGAACATCGAAAGAAAAGTCGGTTTCCAGAAACTCCTCGTAATCCCTTCTCTGCTTGTCATTCATTATTTCGTCGATCAAACTGGACACTTGGCGATGGTCCATCGGCGGCAGGTTGATTCGGCGCACATCTCCATCAATCCTGATAATAGGGGGCAGACCGGCGGAAATATGTAAGTCCGAAGCGCCTTCTTTTGCACTAAAAGCCAGTAACTCGGTAAGATCCAATGTTGTATCTCGCTTATTCCATTAAGACTAGTACAGCTCGACGAGCCAGTCTCGAACTACGGTTGACGATTTAAGACTATGCTAAATATTGAAAACAACATTACCGCTGTGCAGAGGCGTCTGCAACAAGCCGCCCGTGACGCGGGCCGCAATCCTGAGGATATACTGCTGCTGGCAGTGAGCAAGACGAGAAGCAGCGCACAGGTCAGTCTCGCCCAGAGTGCTGGTATCCACAGTTTCGGTGAAAACTATTTACAGGAAGCCAGCGACAAAATAGCCAAGCTTGGCTGTCAGGGGCTAGACTGGCATTTTATCGGTCCGCTTCAGTCCAACAAAACCCGTCAGGTCGCCGAGCTATTTGCCTGGGTGCATACAGTGGACCGCCTCAAGATAGCCCAGCGGCTCAGCACCCAGCGCCCGACGACCATGCCAGCATTAAATATATGCCTGCAAATCAATATTGACAATGAGGAAAGCAAATCCGGCTTTAGCCCAGAGCAAGCCCTCAGCATGGCAGCAACTATTGCCCAGCTACCCAACCTGAGACTGCGCGGCCTGATGGCTATTCCCAGACCCACAGCTAATCTGGCAGAGCAACAACAGCCCTTTGCTAAGCTGGCAGCACTGCAAAAAGAGATAAATAGCACACTGGACAATTCTGAGAAACTGGATACCCTCTCTATGGGCATGTCCGCAGACCTTGAAGCGGCCATAGCAGAGGGAGCAACCATCATTAGAGTGGGCACAGATATTTTTGGCCCGCGGAACTAACAACAGTGCAGATAACACAAACTGTTTAACAAATAACCTGAGAGTAAGAAACACCTATGAGTAAGATTGTATTTATCGGCGGCGGCAATATGGCCTCCTGCCTGATTGGCGGCATGATTGCCAATGGCACCCCCAGTCAGCAAATTCTGGTCAGTGAACCAGGAGCAGAAGCCAGACAAAAACTTAGTGGTCTCCACGGCGTGGAAACCACTGCCGACAATCAGGCCGCTGCGGCCCAGGCAGATTTACTGGTACTGGCGGTCAAACCTCAAATTATGGGCGCTGTGGTCAAAGACCTGGCGCCAGTGCTCAGCCACAAACCAGCGGTTGTTTCTATCGCTGCAGGCATTCCCCTCAGCGCACTGGAAAACTGGCTTGGCACTGATATCGCTCTGGTTCGCGCCATGCCCAATACCCCGGCCTTGGTGATGAGCGGTGCCACAGGTTTGTTTGCCAACTCTTTGCTCACTGAGCAACAGAAACAAATAGTCGAGCAGCTGTTTCAGGCTGTGGGTATTGCCTGCTGGGTGGAGCAGGAAGAACTGATTGATGCGGTAATTGCTGTGTCTGGCAGTGGCCCCGCCTACTTCTTTTTGGTGTTGGAAGCGATGCAAAAAATTGGTCAGGAGCTTGGTTTGCCTAAGAACACAGCTGAGCAGTTAAGCCTGCACACGGCCCTGGGAGCTTCAAAAATGGCGATTGATTCAGAGGCTACCGCAGCTCAATTGCGCAAACAGGTGACCTCGCCCGGAGGTACTACCCAGGCGGCAATAGGCAGCTTTGAGCAGCAGGGTCTGGAAGATATTTTCCGCCAAGCTATGACCAGCGCTGTCGCACGCGCCGATGAAATGTCTAAGGATTTTTCCTCATGAGCCAGAGCCTGTTATTTATTCTTAAAGTCGCCACCGATATTTTTGTATTGATATTGCTGGTTAGAGCATTGCTGCAGCTGGTGCAAGCAGACTTCTACAACCCCATCTCGCAATCTGTGTTTAAAATCTGTGCACCTGCGGTTGAACCCCTGCGCAAGATACTGCCCACCATCGGGCGCTTGAATCTTGCTGCAGTGGGCGCCGCGCTGTTAGTGCAATGGGCTTTCTATGTAATTATTCTGGCTTTTAGCGGTCAATTGTCACCCCAGATATTCGCCTATTTGGCCGTTGCAGCCTTCGATGTCCTCAGTGCACTTGTGGAAATTTATTTCTGGGGTATTTTTATTCTGGTGATCTCAAGCTGGGTCGGCACAACCAATCACCCAACAGTCCGCCTGGTAGGCCAGATTGTCGAGCCCTATATGCGCCCGTTTAGAAACCTGATTCCTCCCATTGGCATGATTGATATATCGCCAATGGTGGCTATTTTTGCGCTAATGCTTATTCAGTCCAGGCTGCTGCCCATGGTTGGCGGCTTGATTAAGCCAATGCTTGGATAGATTAGAAGCCAGATCCGGCAGTCGCCGGATCTGGCCTAAGTAATGCCGAGCCCTAAGGAGCAGGGTCCGGATATTGATTATGAACGGCTTCTATCTCCGCTAGCATTTCTTTTGACAATGTAACATTCACAGCCTCAATATTTTCACTGAGCTGATTCATATTGGTAGCACCAATCAGATTGCTGGTAACAAATGGTTGCTGGCAGACAAAGGCCAGTGACATCTGCGCTAGGCTGATACCATGTTTGTCGGCAATCGCTTTATAGGCTTCGGTCGCTGCCGTCGACTGGGGGCTGCCGTAACGGGCAAAGCGCTCAAACAGTGCAAGCCTTGACCCAGCGGGCTTTTTGCCGCCGAGATATTTACCACTGAGAACACCAAATGCCAGTGGCGAATAGGCCAGCAAACCTACCTCTTCACGGATCGCCATTTCCGCCAGTCCGGTTTCAAACTGACGACTGAGTAAATTGTAGACGTTTTGAATGCTCACCACTTTGGCTAAACCACGATCGGAGGCCAAGCGCAGATACTCCATAACGCCCCAGGGGGTTTCGTTAGATAGGCCAACATGCTTAACCAGCCCCTCATCAACCAGCTCAGACAAAGCATCCAGAGTTTCTTCAATGGCAACACCATCAGCGCCGGGAACATGCACATAGCCGCGCTTACCAAAGAAGTTTGTTGCACGCTCAGGCCAATGAACCTGATACAGATCCACATAATCTGTCTGCAGCCGCTCCAGAGAACCCTCAATGGCGCGACGAATATGATCGCGGTTGAGTCTTGGTCCGCCTCTGATATGCTTCCAGTCTGGAATAGTATCTGCTCGCCCAGAAACCTTGGACGCCAGGATTATTTCTGCACGCTTTCCCGTCTGAGTTAGCCACTCACCAATACAGCGCTCGGTCTCACCTGTGGTCTCTGGGCGCGGAGGCACAGGATACATTTCTGCAGCATCAAAAAAGTTAATCCCCTGAGCGACCGCATAATCCATCTGCTCGCAGGCTTCCTGCAGATTGTTTTGTTCCCCCCAAGTCATGGTGCCCAACCCAATTAAAGATACATCCAGGCCAGTATTACCAAGTGTTCTATATTGCATTTCCCTCTCCTTAAATAGTCTATAGCCCACCTCTTTGGGTGGTACCAATATCACTGCCTAGTCCAGTCTAACGCCAAACCAGCAATATCCGCCAATTGAAAATGGATAGAGGGTCAGAAAAAAAACCGCACTTATCATCTTGCGTTACCCTCGGCGCCCTCTTAGACTTAATCAACACTTGCCAACCCAGACTTCTATGTCCTCCGAAAGCACCAGCAAAATCTCCATTGGTATCGTCAAGACCCAATCTGTCCATATCAGCCAGCCACTTAAACTCGCCTGCGGGGTAGTGCTGCCTGAACACAAGCTGGTCTATGAAACCTATGGAGAACTCAATGCCCAGCGCAGCAATGGTATTTTGCTGTGCCATGCACTTAGTGGTGATCATCATGCGGCCGGATTTCACGAAGGCGATAGCAGGCCTGGCTGGTGGGAACATTACGTGGGTCCGGGCAAAGCCATCGACAGCGATAAATTCTTTATTGTTAGCGTCAACAATATTGGCAGCTGTTTTGGTAGCACAGGCCCAATGAGTATCAACCCAGAGACAGGTGAACCCTGGGGCGCGAGCTTTCCATCGCTGCGGGCACGGGACTGGGTAGAATCCCAGCGACTGTTGATGGAACATCTGAATATCGATTGTTGGGCTGCGATTATTGGTGGCAGCCTGGGTGGTATGCAAGCCATGAGATGGTCTCTGGAGCACCCTGACAAAGTGCTTAATGCAGTGGTGATAGCCTCATCAATGAAACTCACCGCACAGAATATTGCCTTTAATGAAATCGCCCGGCGGGCGATCAAGTCAGATCCAGATTTCTGCGATGGCAATTATTTGCAGCAGGACAAGGCCCCTTTGCGCGGCCTGGCCCTAGCCCGAATGATTGGCCATGTGACTTATCTGTCCGATGAATTAATGGGACAGAAATTTGGCCGCGAGCTGCGTATTGGCGATCTAGTGGATAGAAATGCCGATCCTGTAGAATTTCAGGTAGAGAGCTATCTCAATTATCAGGGGGACAAGTTCTCAGACAGCTTTGATGCCAACTCCTATATTTTGATTACCAAGATGCTCGACTATTTTGATCTGTCCCGGGAATATGGCAATGACCCGATTAAAGCGTTTAGCCATTCCAAGTGTAACTTCCTGGTTCTCTCGTTCAGCAGTGACTGGCGCTTTGCTCCGGAACGCTCGCGGGAAATCACCGATGCCCTGCTTGCAGCCAACAGACCAGTATCCTATGCAGAAATTGAGTCCGACAAAGGCCACGATGCCTTTTTGCTGCCCAATGCCCGCTATGAAGATGCTCTGGGTGGCTATCTGTCTCGTGTGGCCGAGCAATTACAAGGCGGTGCCCAATGAGCCAGGATTATGGTTTTATAAGTGACTGGATTACCGCAGATTCAAAAGTACTGGATCTGGGTTGCGGTGATGGCGCGCTGCTGCTGCAATTACAACAGAAGCGTAATATTCTTGGCTACGGACTGGAGATCGACCCACAATCCATCAGCCAGTGCATTGCCAGCGGCGTCAATGTGATAGAACAGGACCTCAATAAAGGCCTGACCAACTTTGCCAATGGCAGTTTTGATACGGTGGTGATGACTCAGGCTTTGCAGGCGATGCGCTACCCCCATTTGGTATTGGATGAAATGCTGAGGATTGGCCGTGAATGCATTATCACATTCCCCAATTTTGGTTACTGGGGCACCAGGGCCTACCTCAACTTCCGCGGCCGCATGCCAGTAACCAAGCAGCTCGCATACCAGTGGTATGACACGCCGAATATCCACTTTTTTACCTATGCAGATTTCGAGGCACTGTGCCGGGAGCGCAATATCAATGTATTGCATCGCCGAACCATGGCTGAACATTTCCCCGACAAGCAACTCAAAAGCCTGTGGCCTAATTTATTTACTCAGACCGCGGTCTATCACCTGAGCCGCAAGTGATCCCGCCAGTATCAACTGGAGAATTAGTATTATGAAATCAATTATTTTTACAATCTGCCTGTTAGCGAGCGGGTTT
>CAXAJC010000066.1:0-9661 GCA_963969005.1 uncultured Cellvibrionales bacterium
GCATGGTTATCTTGCTGGTAGTGACTATGCTGGTACTGTCTTGGCTGCTGGGGCAGCGCCGACGCGAGGCTGCAACCAACGATCCTTTTGAATCCGGCATTGTCTCTGTGGGCAATTCCCAAGTGCGAATTTCTGTGGAGTTTTACCTGGTTGCAATTTTCTTTGTGATCTTCGATTTGGAAACCGTGTTTATCTTTGCCTGGGCCATCGCCTTTTTTGAGTTAGGCTGGCAGGGTTATCTGGCAATGCTGGTATTTATTGCCATTCTCGTTCTGGCGCTAATTTATGAATGGCGCTCTGGTGCGCTTGACTGGGGCAACAAGGTGCGCGTCGGGCTGCCTGAGGCTCAGAAAAAAGAAGCAGAATCTGCTGGGGAAAATCTATGAAGTGGAGTTTAACCAGACCGGAAGAGGGTAATCAGTTCAGTGATGATTTTATTGAGGAGCAGGTCAAGCGCAACGTGGCTTTCGCCAAACTGGAAGATCTGATTGCCTGGGGCCGCGCCCATTCTCTGTGGCCGTTTAATTTTGGACTGTCCTGTTGCTACGTGGAAATGGCGACTTCATTTACCAGTCGACATGATATTGCGCGTTTTGGTTCAGAGGTTATCCGGGCCACACCAAGGCAGGCGGATTTAATGGTTATCTCGGGAACCTGTTTTTTAAAAATGGCCCCCGTGGTACAGCGACTTTATGAACAACTGTTGGAGCCACGCTGGATTATTTCTATGGGTTCCTGCGCCAATTCTGGTGGCATGTACGATATTTATTCTGTGGTTCAGGGCGTAGATAAATTTATTCCGGTGGATGTCTATGTGCCAGGCTGTCCTCCTCGACCTGAGGCTTTGATGCAGGGTTTGTTAATGCTTCAAGAATCAATTGGCAAAGAGCGAAGGCCCATCACCTGGGCAGCGGGTGACCAGACAGTGGTTAAGCCAGAAAAAATAAGTAAACGTGACCAGTTAACTGCCGAGAGAATTCAGGCAACAGAATTAAGGGAACCAAAAAACATCTAGGGAAATTTCTATAAAAATCTAAGGGGTTTAAATGCAAACGGCCGAAGATCTGGTTTATAGCCAGGTGGAAGAGAACCTGTACCGACAGTTCGGGCAGGATCTATTTATTGCCCAGTACAATGTGGATAAGATTCCCACATTGTGGGTCGGCCGCGACTGTTTAGTTGAGGTTTTACAATTCCTCAAACCCAGCTTTTCAATGCTCTATGATCTTTTCGCGATTGATGAGCGCACCAGAGAATATCGTCAGGGTCAGCCGGATTCCGATTTTACCGTTGTCTATCAATTGCTCTCCATGGAGCGTAATGAAGATCTGCGTATTAAGGTCGCCCTGTCGGAGTCAGATCTCAATATCCCCAGTATTATTTCTATCTGGCCGAACGCCAATTGGTATGAGCGTGAGGCCTGGGATATGTTCGGTGTGCTGTTTGCCGGTCACCCCAATTTGTTCCGCATTCTGTTGCCGCCAACATGGGAGGGTCATGCTCTGCGCAAGGACCACCCCGCCCGTGCTACCGAGATGGGCGAGTTTGAAATGGGCCCGGCGCGTGTAGCCCGAGAGCAGGAGGCATTGCGTTTTCGGCCTGAAGACTGGGGTATGAAAGCAGCCAGTGATGACAGTGAATTTATGTTTCTTAATCTGGGTCCCAACCACCCCAGTGTGCATGGCGTGTTTAGAATCGCATTGCAACTGGACGGCGAGGTGATCATGGACTCAGTGCCCGATATTGGTTATCACCATCGGGGTGCTGAGAAGATGGCCGAGCGCCAGACCTGGCACACCTATATTCCCTACACGGATCGCATCGATTATCTCGGTGGGGTGATGAACAATCTGGCCTATATTCAGTCGGTGGAAATGCTTGCGGGCGTTGAGGTGCCGGAGCGGGCCAAAGTTATTCGAATTATGCTGGCGGAGCTTTTCCGCATCTCCAGTCATTTGGTTTTTTACGGCACCTTTGTTCAGGATGTTGGGCAGATGTCGCCGGTGTTTTATATGTTTGTCGATCGGGAAAAATTGTTTGGTATTGTAGAAGCTATCACTGGTGGTCGCATGCATCCAGCCTGGTTCCGTATAGGTGGTGTGGCTCAGGACTTGCCCGATGGTTGGGATCGCATGATCCGGCAGTTTCTCGATTATCTCCCTGCGCGCCTAGATCATTATGACAAAATGGCGATGCAAAATGAGATGCTCAAGGATCGTACGGTAGGCATAGGTGTTTACACCAAACAGGAAGCTCTGGATTGGGGTGTTACCGGTCCCGGTTTGCGCGCCACTGGCAGCGACTGGGATGTACGCAAAAAACGTCCCTATGGAGGCTATGACCAATTTGACTTTGATGTGCCTACAGCCAGCAATGGTGACTGCTATGATCGGGCCGCAGTACGCATTGAAGAGATGCGACAGAGCCTGAGAATTATTCGCCAGTGCGTAGATAATATGCCCAGCGGTCCCTATAAAAGCGATCATTCAGCGACCACACCGCCACCCAAAGAACAAACCATGGAAGATATCGAAACTCTGATCCATCATTTTTTAAATGTCAGTTGGGGGCCGGTTATTCCTGAAGGAGAGGCCTCGGTAATGATTGAGGCCACCAAAGGGATCAACAGTTATCACTTGATTAGCGATCGCAGTACCAATTCCTATCGCACCAGAATTCGCACACCATCATTTCCTCATCTGCAGCAGATCCCGTTGATCAGCAAAGGTCTGATGATTCCGGATTTGATTGCCATTATTGCGAGTATTGACTTTGTTATGGCGGATGTAGACCGATGAGCAAACTACAGATGATTCAAACTGATCTGGATTCTGTGCTAACGGCCCAGGAGATTGCCGAGATCGATGCAGAGCTGGGTCATGTCCCCTACAAGTCCGGGGCTGCCATAGATGCCTTAAAAATTGTGCAGGCCAAGCGGGGCTGGGTGTCTGATGAATGCCTGCAAGCTATTGCTCGGCATCTGGAGATGTCAGCGGAAGAGCTTGAGGGTGTTGCGACGTTTTACAATTTAATTTATCGCCGTCCGGTGGGTGAAAAAGTCATTCTTTTCTGCGATAGCGTCAGTTGCTGGATCTGTGGTTGCGACGATATCAAAGACAAAATTTCGGCGGCACTGGGTGTGGACTACGGCGAGACTACCGCAGATAACCAATACACATTATTGCCAGTTCCCTGTCTCGGTGCCTGTGATCGCGCGCCGGTGATGATGGTCGGGGATGATCTGGTTACCCACATTGATGAAGCTCAGATCAAAATCCTGTTTGGCGATGCAAAGGCTGAAGCCGGGGGTGACCAGTAATGGAAAAAGTATTGACCCGCAATATTGGCCTCGAACAAAAGCCAACAGATTTAAAAGCCTATGAAGCTAATGGTGGTTATCAGGGGCTGCGCAAAGCCATGGCTGAAATGTCCCCTAAAGATTGTCAGGATGTGATTAGCGCATCTAATTTGCGCGGTCGCGGTGGTGCAGGTTTCCCTACTGGCATGAAGTGGAGTTTTGTTCCGGCGGCAGATAAATCTAGTCCAGGGCACAGATATTTGGTGTGCAATGCCGATGAGATGGAGCCCGGCACCTTCAAGGATCGGCTACTGATGGAATGTGACCCCCACCAGCTGATTGAGGGCATGATACTGGCGGCTTACACCATAGGTGCGGATATTTCCTATATCTTTATTCGCGGGGAATATATTGTCGCCATCCAGCGACTGCGTGATGCCCTGGTTGAATGCTATAGCGCCGGACTGCTGGGAGATAATATTCTTGGCAGCGGCTACAGTCTTCATATGCATGTGCACCCAAGTGCCGGTCGCTATATTTGCGGTGAAGAGACCGCTCTGATCAATGCCCTTGAAGGCAAGCGCGCCAACCCCAGAGCCAAGCCCCCGTTTCCCCAGGTCAGCGGTCTTTGGGGGCGTCCCACCATCGTTAATAATGTCGAAACCCTGTGCAATATCCCCCATATTATTGATCGCGGTGCGGAATGGTTTAAGACCTTGGGTGTGGGTGAAGATGCGGGCACCAAGCTTTTTGGGGTCAGCGGCAAGGTTAATAATCCGGGGTGCTGGGAGCTGCCCATGGGTACACCAATTCGGGAGATTATTGAGCAGCATGCTGGTGGTATGCAGGATGGCTACCAGCTGAAGGGGTTTTTGCCCGGCGGCGGCTCGACAGATTTCCTCACCACGGAACATTTAGATTTGGCCATGGACTACAACGTGATTGGTGCCGCTGGCAGTCGCATGGGCACCGGTACCATGATTATTCTCGATGATCGCACCTGTCCTGTGGGCATGGTGCTGAATCTGATTCGCTTTTTTGCCCATGAGTCCTGTGGTTTTTGTACCCCTTGTCGTGATGGTCTCCCTTGGTCGCGACAGGTGTTGCAGGATATTGAAGAGGGCCGCGGTCAGCCGGAAGATCTGGAGACACTGGCCTATCAGGTCCGCTACATAGGCGCTATTGGCAACACCCATTGTGCACTGGCCCCTGGTGCCATGGAGCCTCTACAGAGCGCTTTAAAATATTTTTACGATGACTTTAAGCAGCATATCAGTACTGGCCGCTGCCCCTATCATTAGACGAGTGTAAATTATGCCAACTATATTTGTAGATGGTCAGGAACTTCAGGTCAACGACGGCGAGAATATTCTCGAGGCCTGTCTTAATGCTGGATTGGATTTACCCTACTTCTGCTGGCACCCGGCCATGGGTTCTATTGGTTCCTGTCGCCAATGTGCTCTGGTGCAGTACCAAAATGAAGAGGATACCCGTGGCCGAATAGTGATGGGTTGTATGACTGTAGTGGCAGAGGGCGCGAGGTTTTCTCTTAATGCAGAAAACGCCACAGAATTTCGTGAAGCCGTGGTTGAGTCGCTCATGTTAAATCATCCCCATGACTGCCCTGTATGCGCCGAGGGTGGTGAGTGCCACCTGCAAGATATGACGGTGATGGTTGGGCACAGAGATCGCAGGTACAAAGGTCAGAAGAACACTTATCGCATTCAGTATCTTGGGCCGCTTATTCACCACGAGATGAATCGCTGTATCACATGCTATAGATGTGAGCGATATTACAAAGACTATGCCGGGGGCCGCGATCTTGGCGCCCAGGCGTCCCATGATCATTTATATTTTGGGCGTCATGAAGAGGGTGTTCTGGAAAATGAGTTCAGTGGCAATCTGGTTGAAGTCTGCCCCACAGGTGTATTTACCGATAAACCCTTTCTCAAACAGTACAGCCGCAAATGGGATTTACAGTCAGCGCCTTCGATTTGCACTGGCTGTGCAGTGGGTTGCAACACAGCCCCGGGGGAGCGCTACGGCAAACTAAAACGTGTGCACAATAGATACAACCATGAGGTCAATGGTTATTTTCTCTGTGACCGGGGGCGCTTTGGTAGTGGCTACATCAATTCAGATGCTCGCCTTGATTATGCCGGTATTAAAAAACCAGATGACAGTTTTATGGCGGTGCATCAACAGCAGGCTCTCACCACAGCCGCGGGCTGGATGCAGGGTAAAAAAGTTGCTGGCATTGGGTCGCCAAGGGCTTCGATGGAGGCCAACTATCTGCTCCGAGAGTTGGTGGGCACTGAGAATTTTTGCTCTGGTTTCTCTGACACTGACAGCGACTTAATGGCGGCAGTGTTAAAGGTTTTAAAAACCAGTAAGGCCAGCAATCCGACGATTAAACAGATGGAAACGGCAGATGCCATTTTGGTGTTAGGGGAAGATGTAACCAATACAGCACCTAGAGCAGCATTGGCAATGCGTCAGGCACTGCGCAATAAATCCTTTGAGCTGGCTGAGCAGATAGGTCTGCCCCAGTGGCAGGATGCAGCAGTGCGCAATCTGGCTCAAGATCAGCTCTCACCGATGATTATTGTCTCTGCTATGGATACCAGGCTGGACGATGTGGCCAGCCAATGTATTTCTCTGGCCCCGGATCAGATTGCCGAGTTCGCGGTGTCTGTGGTTGAGGCGATGGCAGGCGAGACAGTTGTTGATAAACAGGCCAAGCAGGTAGCCGCTATTTTGCAGCAGGCGAAGAATCCACTGATTATCAGCGGTACTAGCATGCAACACCGGGGCATTATTAATGGCGCGGTGGCAGTTGCCGAGGCTCTGTTCAGCAAGGAAACTAATGTGATGCTTAGCCTCTGTGTGCCGGAGGCTAACAGTCTGGGTTCGGCGATGCTCAACAAGGGCAGTAAAACATTGTCCCAGCTTGCGGGCGCTGTTGCTGATATTGATGTTCTGCTGGTGATGGAAAATGATCTCGAGCGGCGCCTCGGTGCTGATCAGCTAGATCTGCTGACTGCAGAGGGCACCCAGGTGATTGCCATAGATGTGCTTGAGAATAATACTTTGGGCGCAGCGGATATGGTTTTGCCCGCTGCCTCCTATGCTGAGTCTGAGGGCACGCTGGTCAATATGGAAGGCCGGGCGCAGCGTTATTTCCCGGTCTTTGAGCCTGCCGCAGAGCGCCTGGCCAGCTGGCAATGGCTACTGAAGCTGGCCGCTGAGACTGGTCATAAGTCATTATCCAAATTACAGCACTTTGATCAGGTGGTGGCCGCCTGTGCCGAGACACAGGCGGATCTGTCTGGGTTGATTGATGCTGCACCAGGCCATAGCTTCCGCGATCGCGGGCTAAAGATTCCACGCCAGACTCACAGATACAGTGGCCGTACAGCGATTAATGCTGGGGTCTCTGTCCATGAGCCCCAGCAACCTAATGATACAGAAACACCTCTGTCCTACAGCATGGAGGGGCTCAATCGAGATCAGCCGTCTTCACTGCGGCCCTATGTCTGGTCACCGGGCTGGAACTCTAATCAGTCTCTGCAAAAATTCCAGGCGGAGGTCGATGGGCCTTTAAAAGGCGGTACTGCGGGTCAGCGTCTTATTGTTTCAACCTCTAAGGGTGCTGTATCTAAAGCGCCCAAGTCGACAATGGAGATGAAGCCCCATCAGTGGCAATTAATCCCTGTGCATAGAGTCCATGGTTCTGACGAGCTGTCAGTGAATACTGATGAGATTGCGGAGTTGGCTGGCTATGCCTGCATTACTTTGGGGGCGGTAGTGGCAGAAAAACTCGGTGTTGAAACAGGAGATGGTGTCTGCGTTTCTGTGGATGGCGAAGAGGTTTCTCTGGAGGTGCAGATTTTGCAGCGGGTGGCAAAAAACTGTGTTGGTTTCAGTGCGGGCTATGCTGAAACCTTGTCTCTGCGTGCTGGCAGTACTGCCAGTTTGAGCAAAGATACTAACTGGCAGCGCCGCTCTCCACAGCTGATTGCCAGCGATAGAACCATTGCAGATCCGGTGATTGTTGATGGAGGTTCTGCTCATGTCTGAGTTAACACCAGTCTTGCTGGCTCTGGCTATTCTGCTGGGTGGTGTGGCGGGTGCTGCGGTGCTGACCTGGTGGGAGCGTCGTCTGCTGGGATTTTGGCAGGACAGATATGGCCCCAACCGTCTTGGCCCCTTTGGTATAGGTCAGGTTTTGGCGGATATGATCAAGCTGCTAACGAAGGATGATTGGGTGCCGCCATTTGCCGATAAGGTGGTATTTATCTTTGCCCCTACGGCAATTGTGGTGGCAATGATGATGGGCTTCGCGGTGGTGCCTTTTGCTCCGGATATGGTCATTATTGATGTCAATATTGGCCTGTTGTTTTTCCTTGGCATGACTTCTCTGGCAGTGTACAGCGTGTTGCTGGGTGGTCTGGCATCCAATAACAAATATGCTCTGCTGGGTGGTTTGCGCTCTGCGGCCCAGATGGTTAGCTATGAAGTGTTTATGGGACTGTCGCTGATGGGCGTGGTGATGATGTCGGGCAGCTTTAGTCTGGTGGATATTGTGGCTGCCCAGTCGGATGTCTGGTTCTGTTTTTCCCAGGTTCTGGGGCTGCTTGTATTTGTGATTGCGGGTATTGCTGAAAGTCATCGCTTGCCTTTTGATTTGCCTGAGGCAGAGCACGAGCTGACCGCTGGTTTCCACACTGAGTACGGCGGCATGAAGTTCGCTATGTTTATGCTTGGGGAATATCTGGGACTGATGCTGATTTCCTGCATGATTGTGACTCTGTTCTTTGGCGGCTGGATGGGTCCTGCATTAATCGGCCACTGGCTTCCGCCTCTTGCCTGGTTTGGGATAAAAGTTTTCTTGGTAATTAATTTCTTTGTGCTGCTACGTGCGGCGATTCCCCGCCCGAGATATGACCAGCTGATGTCGCTGGGCTGGAAGGTAATGTTGCCAATTACGCTGGTTAATCTGGTGATAACCGGTGCTGTGTTGTTATGGATGGAGGGAGGTGCCTGATGTTAAGTGAACTGCGAACCATGTGGGAAATCTTCAAGCACAGCTTTACCAAAGCTGACACGGTGCAGTATCCAGAGGAGATGCCTTATTTGGCACCGCGCTATCGCGGACGTATTGTTTTAACTCGTGATCCGGATGGTGAGGAACGCTGTGTGGCCTGCAATTTGTGTGCGGCTGTCTGCCCAGTGGATTGCATTGCCCTGCAAAAGGATACGCGCGAGGACGGTACCTGGTACCCGGAGTTTTTCCGCATTAATTTTTCCCGCTGCATTATGTGCGGCATGTGTGAGGAGGCCTGTCCTACCTATGCGATTCAACTGACCCCCGACTTTGAGATGTGTGAGTACGATCGCCAGAATATGGTTTATGAAAAGGAGAATTTGTTGATTAATGGGGTGGGTAAGTACCCGGATTATAATTTTTATCGGGTGTCGGGGATGCAGACGGCTTTTAAGGACAAGGGCGAGGCTCAGAATGAGGCGGCGCCAATCGATACTAAGAGTTTGTTACCATGAGGGTTGGGTTTTGGAGCGTTGATTGTCAGGGTGTGGGGTTTATAGCCCTTTCTGTGGCATGTCGTGAATACGGTCTCTCTCGGCATCCAGCGTCCTGTGACACTCGCATATCCATGTGCAGCGTCCCTGTAGACTCGTGGCCAGAATCCATGCTCCCCCCCCAACAAAATCACGTCAAGCCTGAACCAACCAATTCAAAGCGTGCCACAGATACCAAAATCATGCCTGACCAGCGTCAAACCCTGCCCAAACAGGACCCACCCCATGCTTGAGATAACCCTCTTCTACATAGCCGCCACCATAGCCCTGGTAGCCACAGTACTAGCCATGACCAGAGCCAACGCTATCCATGCTCTAATCTATCTCATAGTCTCCCTGCTAGCCGTAGCGGTGATCTTCTTCCTGATCGGCGCACCCTTCGCCGCCGCCCTGGAAATCGTAATCTACGCAGGCGCCATTATGGTGCTGTTTGTATTTGTAATCATGATGCTCAATCTTGGAGAAGAGGGCGATGCCCGCGAACGTGGGTTGATGCAACCCAAAATCTGGGCCGGACCTGCACTACTATCGCTGCTGCTGTTCGCAGAACTACTGTATATGATCTCCACCATGGACGGGCCAGTGTCTAGCCAGGCAGTCACGGCAAAAGAAGTGGGGCTAGCACTGTTTGGCCCCTATGTACTGGCAGTAGAGATCGCCGCAATGTTGCTACTGGCAGGCCTGGTGGGTTCCTATCACCTTGGTCGTCGCTATCTTGAGCGGGAGGAGTAGGAAATGGACGGTCTCAATATCCCCCTTAAC
>CAXAJC010000067.1:0-9581 GCA_963969005.1 uncultured Cellvibrionales bacterium
GATGCGGACAGGCAACCCGGATCAGGCAGCCTATATCACTCCAGATCCAATTATCGCTCGAGTCGCCGAGAAAGGTGTGCGAGTGCTAAGTATTCCTGGCGGATTAGGTCTGTATACCGATGGTTTTATGTATGCGATTCCTGATCCTTTTGCCGAGGTGAACGATGGTATTGCTGTGGGCAATTCAGCACATGCTGATTTGGAAGCCTATCTCAAGGATCACAGTGATGGTTCTGTGACTGTTATGTGGAAGTCTGGCAGTTCAGATGTAATGGAAGCCACCTTTGTTCATGGCTCTCCCTATATCTACTTTAAGGCGTATGACGGCGATCTGGTTCTGCGCACATTCCGTGAAGATAGTGGTGAAAAAGGTACCTTCTATAATCAGAATAATAGCCTGGGGATCTGGACGAATGTGGCTGGCAATCTCAATAATTTCCTGATTACCGGTGAAGGTAGTACCAGCTACTCCAACATCAGTGGCAATGAAATTACCGTGACCAATAGCAGCAAAGAGTTAACTCTGGCCTATCTTCCTGCAACCGGTTCCGGGGACGCCAGCAGTGACATGATCAGCTTCTTTGAAGCCCAGGCGCGCAATGTTGTAGCCGCTGTGGATATAGATTACAGCGTTGATCGCAATACCAATACAGTTACCGTTAGTCATGCCTATTTGGATGATCAGGGTGCTGCTATAGAAACCATCGCTGGTATGCATCCGCTGCACTGGAAGAACTCATCTCAAGCAACATCCAATTACAAGGTGCGCAGCGCTCGCGGTATGGTCAAGTTTAGTCAGACCGACGCCTTCAGCTATGACCTGCCCTTTGTTGGTGTACTGCCAACCATGCCCTCTATCGATGACACCTATGATCAGGGCACGCTGGAATCTCTGGTAACTGAGTTTATTGATCAGGGAGAAGCGGCCTGGAACAACCGCACTGACACCTATTGGGCGGGCAAGAACTACGGCAAGGTGGCAGAGTTGGCGGCCATTGCCGGATCTGCAGGTATGGATGCAGAACAGACTCAGTTGATTGACTGGCTCAAGATTGAGTTGGCGGATTGGTTTACTGCCAATAATACTGGTGCATTGGATACCAATAAATACTTCTCCTACGATGAAGATTGGAACACATTGCTGGGTTTTGAAGAGTCCTTTGGTTCACACCAGCGTCTGGCGGACCATCATTTCCACTACGGTTACTTTGTCCGTGCTGCCGCGGAGATCTGTCGTGTTGATGTGGCCTGGTGTGGTGCAGACCAATATGGCCCTATGATCGACCTGCTGATTCGTGATTATGCAGCCGACGACAATGATGAGATGTTTCCATCAATGCGCAACTTTGATCCGGCCAATGGCTTCTCCTGGGCTGATGGGCGGGTTAACTTTACTCGCGGTAACAACAATGAGTCTACTTCCGAGGCAGCCACAGCCTATGGCGCCATTATTCTGTATGGCCTGACTACAGGTAACGAGGCTCTGGTTAATAAAGGCATTTATCTGCATGCCTCCACCTCAGCAGCTTACTGGGAGTACTGGAATAATATTGATGGCTACAATAATGTCAGTGCCGACGCTGACAACTTCCCGTCGGGCTATAACAAGATCACCACTTCCATTATCTGGGGTGATGGCGCGGTGTTTTCTACCTGGTTTAGTGGCGCCTATGCCCATATTCTTGGCATTCAAGGCTTGCCTTCAAGCCCACTGATTTTGCATGTCAGTCAGCACGCCGACTATATGCAAGATTATGTGGCTCTGGGTCTAAGTGAAGCTGTCGGCAACAAGCCCTCTGGGCTGCCAGATGATCAGTGGCGAGACCTGTGGTGGAACCTCTGGGCCATGGTAGATGCGGATGCGGCCATTGCCGACTACAACAGTGTCAATAGCTATATCCCTGAAGCAGGTGAGACACAGGCTCATACTTATCATTGGATTCACACCTTTAGTGCCCTGGGTCAGTTACAGACCGGCACCGGTGAATTGACCTCTGATTATCCAGCGGCACTGGCGTTTGTGAAAGATGGCGTAACCAACTATGTGGTCTATAACTTCACTGATCAGGAAATAGCAGTGAGTTACAGCGATGGTAATACGATCACCGCTGCACCAGGATTTACCCTAGTCAGCAGTGATACCTTACCTTAGGCCTTAGCGCTGGGGCGGCTATTAACCTGGTCGTACCAGCGCTGAAGATTGCTGCAATCTTCAGGGATACGCTTTTTAGCCCATTTGGCAAAGTCGATAACGCATAGGGCGGTGATATCCGCGATAGAATAATAGTCGCCGACAAAAAACTCACTGTTAGCCAAATGAGCATCTAGATCGGGAAATAGGTTATCCAATCGCTGTAGGCCCCGATCAGCCAATTCTGGAATCTGACTATAGTTATGGGGGCCGGGCAGCGCTCTATTTTTAAAGCCGGGACTACTGTTGCGGAATGCTTCAGCACCGGCCATAAATCCATTCATTTGCAGCTGGTGATTAGAGGCATCTACCATCGCCCGCTCAACGGGCGTGCGGCCGTGGAGAGGATTATCCGGATACACTTCCTCAAGGTAGCGACAGATAGCGCCGACCTGATTAATGCTGGTGCCATCATCCAACTTCAGCAATGGCACTTCCATTAGAGGGTTAATCGCCTTATAGGCCTCCGAGAAATGCTCGCCAGTGGATAGGTCCACCTGCACAGTTTCAATTTCAATACCTTTTTCAGCCAGGAATATTCGTACTCGTCGTGGGTTTGGAGCTGTGGCGCAATCGTAGAATTTCATCTTATTGCCTCTGATTATTTTTAGTGGGTAGCCTGGTTTGGCAGTTGAAGAAGACTGAGACGCTGTTCAATACTGTGCACAATGCCAGCACAGTCCAACCCGGCCATGCCGAGCTGCTCATGATGTTTGCCATGGTCGATAAATGTATCCGGCAGGCCAATATGCAACACAGGCATAACAATACCCTGGGCGGCCAGAAATTCACTCACCGCCGTACCGGCACCACCGGCAACACTATTCTCCTCCACTGTCACCAACAGTTGATGGTCGGCAGCCAGCTGGCGTATCAGAGCTTCATCAATGGGTTTTACAAAGCGCATATCAGCGACCGAAGCATTAAGGTGCTCAGCGGCCTCCATGGCAGATACCAGAGTAGTGCCAAAGTTAAGAATTGCCACCTGAGCGCCAGTGCGGCGCATAATACCTTTGCCGATAGGCACAGCCGTCATGGCCTGGTCAATTTGTCCGCCGGGGCCAGTGCCACGAGGGTATCGTACTGCCGCAGGGCCCTGATGAATAAACCCGGTGTACAGCAACTGTCTGGTTTCATTCTCATCTGACGGCGCCATTACCAGCATATTGGGGATACAGCGCAGATAGCTAATATCATAGGCCCCGGCATGGGTGGCCCCGTCCTCACCGACTAACCCAGCGCGATCCAGAGCAAACAGCACATCCAGATTTTGTAGTGCTACATCATGGATTAACTGGTCGTAGCCGCGCTGTAAAAATGTCGAGTAAATCGCCACAACAGGTTTGGCCCCTTCACAGGCCATACCCGCGGCCAGAGTGACCGCATGCTGCTCGGCAATGGCGACATCTTCATAGCGATCCGGGAAGCGCTCGGCAAAATCATTCATGCCCGAGCCCTCGCACATAGCCGGGGTGATGCCCACCAGGCGCTGATCTTTTTCCGCCATATCGCACAGCCAGTCGCCAAACACCTTTTGATATTTGGGTTTGGCCGGTGACACTGCGGCAGCTTGCGCCACAGCAGTCTGCACAGCTGGTTTGGGTTCGATTTTGTTCAGGGCATGATAGCCAACCGGGTCATTTTCTGCTGGCTCAAAGCCTTTGCCCTTTTGGGTGATAATATGCAGCAGCACAGGCCCGTCAATATCTTTCAGCTTCTCCAGAATCTCCACCAGCATGGGCAGGTCATGGCCGTCAATCAGGCCAATATAATAAAAGCCCAGCTCTTCAAAAATGGTCGCCGGAGACACCATGCTCTTCATATATTCTTCTGTGCGACGGACAAAATTCTTGGCCTGAGGCAGAGAGCGCAGCGCTTTTTTGCCGCTCTCACGAAGGTTAGTGTAAAACTTGCTCGACCACAGCTTGGCAAAATAGGTGGATAGACCGCCGGAGTTGTGAGAGATAGACATCTGGTTGTCGTTGAGTACGACCAGCAGTTTTTTGTCCACATGGGCGGCATGGTTAATAGCCTCAAAGGCCATCCCGGCAGTCATGGCGCCATCGCCCATAACAGCCACCGTTCGACGCTCTTCACCCAGCTGGCTTGAGGCCATCGCCATGCCCAATGCGGCGCTGATAGAGGTGCTGGAATGGCCAACACCAAAGGTGTCATATTCACTTTCCGAGCGCTTGGGGAAGCCCGACAGGCCGTCTTTTTGGCGCATGCTCAACATCTGCTCGCGACGACCGGTAAGAATTTTATGGGGATAGGTTTGATGACCCACATCCCAGACCAGACGATCATTGGGGGTATCAAAAACATAGTGTAGAGCCACCGTTAGCTCGGCGACGCCCAGACCAGCGCCAAAGTGACCGCCGGTTTTACCCACGCAGTAGAGCATAAAAGCCCGCAGCTCGTCTGTCACTTGCAGCAACTCAGCGTCGGTCAGTTGACGCAGATCCACAGGCGCGCCGATGCAGTCTAGCAGAGGCGTATCTGGTCGGCTGAGTGGAATATCCGTAAATGTTTTTGCCATGGTTTTTATATCTGATCGCGAAGGTGAATCTTACACCAAACAGGCCGGTTAATAAGCCCGATTGACAATAAAGCTGGCCAGTTGCCGCAGAGGCTCGGCCTGTTCGGCAAACACCTCGAGACTGGCCATGCTCTGTTGATAGAGTTCAGCGGCCTGCTCCCGGGCCTGCTCAAGCCCCAAAATCGAGGTATAAGTAGATTTGTCATTAGCGACATCGGAGCCCTGCTGCTTGCCGAGCTGCTCGGTCGAACTCTCTACGTCGAGAATATCATCCTGTATTTGGAAGGCCAGACCAATAGCACTGGCAAATTGCCGTAAGGCATCCAGCTGCTGTTGGCTGGCTGAACCGGTTGCAACAGCTCCCATAAGTACTGATGCCTCTATTAAGGCGCCAGTTTTATAGCCATGCATGGTTTTTAACTGTTCAAGTTGCAGCGCCTGACCTGTGGCCGCCAGATCAATAGCCTGCCCGGTAACCATACCGGCGCAGCCCGCATATCTGGACAGCATGGACACCAACTCAAGCTGGGTTTCAGCAGGCAGGTCAGAGAGCTCGGTCAATTGCTGAAATGCCAGAGACTGCAAGGCATCGCCCGCTAAAATAGCAGTGGCTTCACCAAATTGGATATGGCAGGTGGGCTTGCCGCGCCGCAGATCATCATCATCCATGGCCGGTAGGTCATCATGGATCAGCGAATAGGCATGAATTGCCTCCACTGCTGCCGCAACTTTGGCGATATTGCCAGTGCTGTTGGCGTTACCGTCGCCAATAGCATTGGCCGCCGCAAAGCACAGTGCCGGACGCAGGCGCTTGCCACCGTTAAATACCGAATAGCGCATGGCCGCAAAAAGCGCTTCAGCAGGGCCACTGGCCTGGGGCAATAATTGCTCTAGCTGAGCATCAACCTGGTTGCTGTAGTCGACAAGGAGATCTTTCAGAGGGCGGGCCATAAAAAGTGTTATTCGCCCGGCTCAAATGGCTGGCTAACCAGCTCATCGCCCTGACGCATCAGCAGCTCAACCTTTTGCTCAGCTTGTTTGAGCGCTGTCTGGCATTCACGGGCTACTTTAATACCTTGCTCAAAGGATTTGAGCGAGTCTTCAAGACTTAGGTCGCCACTTTCGAGGGACTCAACCAGTGCCTCAAGGTTGCTGAGTTGCTGCTCAAAATCCACTGCTTTCTTGTCTGTTGCCACAATAAACACTCACTATTAAAAGACGGTAATACTGGAACAGCACCGTAACCAACCTAGGTATATTGGTCAATTGCTACAGCACATATAAATTGAGTGTTTGGCTCTGACAGCCGTCTTATTAACAACACTAATAGATTGCATAAGGCGGATTGACAGGTCGCCACAGCCTGTTCAAAATAACCGCTCAGATGTAAAGTTTTTGTATGAAGATTTCAGGAGGAGTTAGTCTTCAGAGTTCAGCATAATAGAGTTACCCTACTGTCAAAGCAGCGCAGGGCCCCAGAGGCTCGGCGAGTAGCAGTAGCCCCAGTTATAAACGTCCATAGCCCTGTCGCCTCTAGCGATGGGGTTTTTTGTTTTTAGAGGAGCTAAAACTCAGTGCAAACCAGAATATTGCGACTTAATCTAGCGGGCCAACCCATTGACTGGCTTAACTGGGAAGAGGCTGTCTGTATCTATGCCCGGGACCTCGTGGTCTGGACATTGGGCGATATAGTGCGCAAGGTGCATGGCGGTATTTGTCGCCAGACCGGCAACAGGTCAGTGGTGGAAGTGCCCAGCATTATTGCCTGCGGTGGTGACCAGCTGGCCAGGCCGCGCTCAAATTACCCCTTAAACAACCCCACATTGTTTGCCCGGGATGGCCATATCTGCATGTATTGCGCCAGAGAGTTTGCCAGCATCCAGCTGACCAGAGATCATATTCAACCAGTCTCAAGAGCAGGTGCCGACCGCTGGGAAAATGTCGTGGCCGCCTGCCGTCGCTGCAACCAGCACAAAGCCAATCGAACCCCAGAAGAGGCGGGTATGGAGCTAGTGGCACTGCCGTTTAAGCCTAACAATGCAGAGTATTTAGCGTTGCTCAATAGTCGCCGTATTCGGGGAGACCAGATGGAGTTTTTGCGCAGTCAGTTTTCCAAGAACAGCCGGTTGCTTTAGGAAAACCCCTGAGCAAAGGTCAGTAGAATCAACGCCGGACAAAAGAACTTCACATACAGCGGCCAAATCTTCCAAAACAACCCCTGTTCCATATTCGGGCTGCCGCTCTTCAACTCCTCAAGAATACTATTGCGATAGAAAACCCATCCCGCAAAGATACACAGCATCATACTTAGCAGTGGCTGGGCCCGTTCAGTAGTCAAGGTAATCACAAAGCCAAATAGCGACTCAAAGTTCAGGCAAATAATGGCGCTAAACGCAAAGACCGCCAAGCCCACCAGCCAGGTTGCCTTGAGACGGTTGACCTGATGGGCTTCCACCGCATAGGACACCGGCACCTCAAGCATAGAGATAGACGAAGTGACCGCGGCAATAGACATCAACACAAAGAAAGCCAGACCCACCAGCAACCCAGTGGCTCCCATGCCATCAAATAGCGCCGGCAACACCTGAAAAATCAGATCCGGCCCGGCAATTAAATTACCGCTTTCGGCATAAATGGTCACACCCAGATTCTGAGCCACAAATATGGCTGGCAATACCAGCAGCCCCGCCAAAAAAGCCACAGAAGTGTCAGTCAATGTGACCAGAGCGCCGACAGTGGGCAAGTTTTCATCAGCGCGAATATAGGAGCCATAGACCAGCATGGTACCCACACCCAGAGACATAGAGAAAAATGCCTGGCCCATGGCACTGACAATTAGCTTTGGGTCAGTGATCTGCGAAAAGTCCGGCACCAGATAGTGCTTGAGTCCCTCCATGGCACCTTCTTGGGTCAGCACATAGATAATCAGCGCGCCCATCAATAAAAATAAGGAAGGCATCAGGCGACTGGACCATTTCTCAATACCCTGCACAACACCGGCACTAATAATCAGTACGGTTAATAGTATAAAGAACGCCGCAAAACCAATATTGCGCACCAAACTAAATTCTGTCAGCCAATTGCCCATGGACTCCAGACCAAGCACAGCGGTCACAGGCTCAAGCATAAAGGCGATAAACCAGCCCGCAACAATGCTGTAAAAACTCAGAATCAGCCCCGCCGTGACCATGCCGCCAATACCGGTCAACTTGCCTATAGCTTTGGCTGTTTGCCCGGGAGATATAGATTGCAGAGCATTGACCATATTAGCCCGGGTGTGGCGGCCAATAATCAACTCCGCCATCATCGCCGGGTAGGCCAGCAAAAAGGCCAGAATCAAGTACATTACCAGAAATGCAGCACCACCATTTTCAGCGGCATTAGTGGGGAATCCCCAGATATTACCAAGCCCAACGGCCGAGCCAGAGGCGGCAAAAATAAATGCCAACCGTGAAGAAAACTCACCTCTTTGCATTACTGAATTCCTGTTATTATTTTAACCAGCCGCCGATTCTAGGTTATTAGTCCAATAAATTCGATGGCTAAATCTTCAGCCATTTAGCCAGGCACAAATCCAGACGTCACCGACATACTGTTATCCAACACAATACGCGTGCCATTAACAAACTTGGATTCGTCTGACGCGAGATAAAGCGCCGCATTGGCAATATCCAGTGGCTCACCAGATGCGCTGGCATTGGCAGCCATATTGGCCAAAACGTCTTCACCGTATTTATTTACCATCTGATCAACAAACTCAGCCACCATAGGCGTATCTATGCCTGAGGGGTGGATAGAATTGCAGCGCACACCGTTTTTGTTTTGCGCACAGTGCACCGCAACCGCTCTGGTGTAGGCATCAATACCACCTTTAGCCATGCAGTAGGCCGCCACATAGCTTTCGCCCTGAATCGCCGCCAGTGAACACATATTAATAATTGAACCGCCGCCGCTAGCGGCCATTGCCGGTATCGCCGCCCTGCAGCCAAAAAACACGCCATCTGCATGTACCGCCATGGTCAGTCGATATTCATCCGTGGTTTGATTCTCCGGATTGCCCGCCTTAACCATCCCCGCATTATTGACCAGAATATCCAGCCTGCCAAAGCGCTCGATGGTTTGCTCAATCACCTCAGGCCAGCGCGCTTCATCGCTCACATCCTGCTGGATAAAATGGCAACCCAATTCTGCGGCCAGGGCCGAGCCCAGCGCCTGATCAATATCTGTGATGGTTACCAGCGCGCCCTCAGCGACAAACAGGCGTGCATCAGCCTCACCCAGTCCCCTGGCCGCACCAGTGATAATTGCCACCTTGCCTTTTAAACGATTCATTTTGAGCCCCTCTTTATAATTATTTTTTTTCAGTCTACCACCGAAGCGCCCCAAATAATGAAGCGCAATGTTTTATTTTAAGTCGCTATTACTTTGCCCGGACTATGTTAGAATCGCCGTCCTCTGGGGGCGTTTTGGATTCGACGACGGTTACAAAACCTCCGGTGCATGCCGAGATGGTGACCAATCTCGTTAATCCAAAGTCGCAAACTTATAGTTGCCAACGACGACAACTACGCACTAGCTGCTTAAACCCCAGTGTAGTGCCATCTGACTGGAGCCGTGCTTATGCGTCCAGAGTTTGACATCCCTCGGGAGAGATAACGCTCAGGTGTCATATTTCATAAGATCGTGATGAAGTTTGTTCGGGGCGGATTCACTAAAAATTTACCGAAATCGTGCGTTGTGCGCCCTGTCAGTCGGGTTGCAGCGCCCTAAAATTAAAGACTGAACTAAGCATGTAGAGCCGCAGGCAGCGGACTGGCGGACGCGGGTTCAATTCCCGCCGCCTCCACCAAA
>CAXAJC010000068.1:0-9556 GCA_963969005.1 uncultured Cellvibrionales bacterium
CCCAGATACACGAGGTGCACAGGCAAAATAGTCACCGCCATAGGCACAGAGCCAGACTCCAGAGCATCGCGCATAGCATTCAGGGCCACCAGATAAGTAAAATACAGCACAATGGCCGGCAGCAACTTACCAAATCTCCCCTTGCGGTGATTAGTGCGACTTAGAGGCACCGCCAACATAGTCACCACAATCACCAATACCGGAATAGACAGACGCCACTGCAACATCGCCTGAGACTTCGGATCATCCGCCGCAAACAACACAGAGGTCGGCACCGTCTCCATATTGGTTCTGGTATCAACACGCTTGCTCGCCAGTCGCGAGCCATATTCTTCAAAATGGGTAATCTGATAATCGTGCTGACCGGGCACACCCTCAATACGGTAACCTTTATTCAGCACCAGATAGCGATCCAGACTACCTTCAGCCTGCTGCTGTTGACCAGTCTCCGCCAGCACCAACACAAGACTGCGATCAGAATCATCAGCTTGGCCTGTGGTTATTGCCAGAAATACATCCTGCAGCTCGCGGTTTTCATCCACCGCCTCGGAATAGGTCACCCCGCTGCCGCCTCTTATATTGTAAAATTTCTTCGGCATCAGCTTATCCAGCTCACTACGGGACTTCTGCGCCTTGAGCAGAGTGTCAGCCTTAGCCATACCAGTAGGCGCCATAGACAGACTCAGCCAGCCGCCAACTCCCGCAAAGCAAAAAGCCAAGACTAATGTATACGCCATCAGCCGACGCTCAGAGATACCACAGGCCCTGAGTACACTCATTTCGTTTTCCACATACAGACGACCAAAGGTCAGCAGCACCGCAAGGAAAAAAGCCAGTGGCAAAACCAACTCCAGAAAGCCGGGAATACGGTAGCCAATCAGAGCAAAAATAGCCCCCGGCTCCATCTCACCGGACACCGCCTGCGCCAGATATTTCACAAAGCGTCCGCTCATCAGAATCATCAGCAACACCAGACAAACAGCCACAGCACTGGACAGAATCTCACGGCAGATGTAACGGAAAATAATCAAAGTAAAAAGCTTGCTGCTATTGGGCTTGGTAGCACGGAATGGTATCCTTCGGCGGTCAATGGACTAAAACAAACATCAAAATTTGGAGCTCATATGGAGTTTACTGCATCTTCCGCCAACCTGTTAAATATTAAGGCGGATTCTCTCATTCTCGCGACCGGGCCACAACTGCAAAACAGCGCAGCAGATCTGGATAAGTCCCTCGATGGAGCAATATCCTCGCTAATCAAAGCGGGCGACTTCGGCGGCAAATCCGGTGAGACGCTAGTTATCCATATTCCAGGCGCTGCAGGCAAACGTATTATTCTGCTTGGCACCCAAGGGGCATCCACCCCGCAGAAGCAAATCAATGTCATAAACGCCGGTGCCAACGCACTGCTAAAAACCCCCAGCAGCAAAGCGGTCTGGGTTGGCGAAGGCCTTTCCGACGACGCCGAATGGGAAGCCAGCATAGTGGCACGGGGCATTCAGGCCGCCAGTTATAAATATGCCCCCCAGCCAAAGATGGTTAAAAAATCAAAACCAGGCAAACTTAAAACCCTGTGCTACTGGGCCAACAGCAAAGCCAACGCCAATGCCGCCAAAAAAGGTCTGAACTACGGCGCCTCCGTGGGCAACGGCATGAATGTCGCCCGCCAGTTAGGCAACCTGCCCGCCAATATCTGTACCCCGACCTATCTGGCCAACCAGGCCAAAGCCCTGGCCAAAGGTCAGAAGAACGTCACCACCAGCGTTCTTAGCGAAGCTGATATGAAGAAACTGAAAATGGGCTCATTGCTCTCGGTTTCTGCCGGCAGTGTCCAGCCAGCCAAACTGATTATCATAAAATATCAAGGCACCAACGCCAGCGTTAAGCCCACAGTACTGGTCGGCAAAGCGGTAACCTTTGATACCGGCGGCATCAGCCTTAAAGGCGGTAACGGTATGGACGAAATGAAATATGATATGTGTGGCGGCGCGTCAGTGATGGGCGTAATGAATGGCCTGATTGAAAACCAGCTACCAGTAAACGTAATAGGTATTATTCCCGCCACCGAAAATATGCCCAATGGCCAGGCCACCAAGCCAGGTGATGTGGTCACCAGCATGTCCGGCCAGACCATAGAAATTCTCAACACCGACGCTGAAGGCCGGCTAATTCTGTGTGACGCATTAACCTATGCAGAACGATTTAAGCCAGCCGCAGTTGTCGATATCGCCACTCTTACCGGCGCCGTGATAGGTGCCCTGGGCAAAGTCGCCGCCGGTGTCCTGTCCAACGACGACGGACTGGCCGAGCAACTGCTGGCCAGTGGCACAAAGAGTGGCGACCGCGCCTGGCGTCTGCCCCTGTGGGAAGAATACGACCAGCTACTGAAAAGTAATTTTGCCGATATGGCCAATATTGGCGGCCCCCAAGCCGGCACCATCACCGCCGCCTGCTTCCTCGCCCGTTTCACCAAAAAGTATAAATGGGCACATCTGGATATTGCAGGCACAGCCTGGATCAGCGGTCCACAAAAAGGTGCCACAGGTCGGCCAGTGCCGATGCTGATGGAATATCTGCGCAGCACAGCGAGCTGAACCATTGACCAGCGTTTCCTTCTATAAACTCGCCGGCGACCAACAGGTCGCCCTTGCTCTGGCTTGCCAGCTGATTCAAAAATCACTGCAGGCCCAGCAGCAGGTTCTGTGTCTAGTCCCCGACCATGCCATAGCCCAGCAGCTGGATGAAAAACTCTGGGGCTTTCAAGATACCGCCTTTGTCCCCCATGCACTGGGGTCAGAGCATGCCCCAGTAGCCATCACAGTGGATGCAGAGCCAGGGGATCACCACCAGATACTGATCAACCTGCAGGCCGAAATACCCACATGGTTTAGCCGCTTTGACCGAGTCATGGAAATTATCTACTCCCAGCCAGAGTACGAACAGGCCAAGCGCGATAACTTTAGCTTTTACAAAGAGCGCGGCTACGCCCTAAGCTTTCACGACCTCAGTGAGAAATTTAAGCCGTGAAAGAGCAAAAGCCGCAGATACCAGACGCCGACCAGAACCACCTTGATCAGTTGTTAGATGACCTCTACACACTGCAGAAAGACCTGCTCCACGACGAATTTAAAAAAGCACAAGAATCGGACCCGCCAGAGACCGACACAGAAGCCGACTTCGACAGCCTGGAAATTCCAATATTGACCCAAAGCCTCAACCGCGAAATCGACGACGAGCATCAGTCCCGCAAAGCCTTCGATGAAGCCCAGCATATTCTATTTGAAAACCCCGATAGCCAGCCCGCACAAGACCAGACACAAATTAACGAAGAGCAGGTCAACGCCATCGTTAATCGACTGATAAGCAAAATGCGCCCCAAAGTCGAACAGCTGCTGCGGGAGAAAATTCGCGCCAAAGTAATCGAGCGATTTAACCAGCAGAACTAGCCCCAAAAGCTACCAGCCCCTATAATCTGCAGCAATTAAAAATTATCCCCAGCAGCACCTATTTGAATCACTGAGTACATAATGGAAAAAACATTTGCCCCCCAGGACATCGAAACCAAATGGTATAAAACCTGGGAAGAACGCGGTTACTTTGCCCCCAAAAGTGCAGGGGCAGCCGGCAGCGACAAAGACCCCTATTCCATTGTGATTCCACCCCCCAATGTGACCGGCAGCCTGCATATAGGCCACGCCCTGCAGCACGGCATTATGGACGCCCTCACCCGCTACAACCGCATGAAAGGCAAAAATGCTCTCTGGCAAGTGGGCAGCGACCATGCGGGTATTGCCACGCAAATGGTCGTCGAGCGCAAACTGGCCGCCGAAGGCCAGCCCGGCCGCGAAGAACTGGGCCGGGAAAAATTTATTGAAAAAACCTGGGAATGGAAAGAGGAATCCGGCGACACCATTATGCGTCAGATGCGCCGTCTGGGTAATAGCGTCGACTGGGACACCGAGCGTTTCACCATGGACGATGGCTTCTACAAAGGGGTGCAAGAAGCCTTTGTACGCCTGCATGCCGACGGCCTGATCTATCGCGGTAAACGCTTAGTCAACTGGGACCCCAAACTGCACACCGCCATCTCTGACCTGGAAGTGGAAAACCGCGAAGTGAAAGGCAAAATGTGGCACCTGCGCTACCCGTTAGCCAATGGCGCCACCACAGAAGATGGCAAAGACTACATAGTAGTGGCCACCACCAGACCGGAAACCATGCTCGGTGATACCGGCGTCGCCGTAAACCCCGAAGACCCCAGGTTTAAAACACTGGTCGGCAAGCATATTGAATTACCTTTGGTCGGCAGACTGATTCCCATCGTTGCCGATGAATATGCCGATATGGAAAAAGGCACAGGCTGTGTAAAGATCACCCCAGCCCATGACTTTAATGACTACGAAGTGGGCCAGCGCCAACAGCTACCCATGATCAATATCCTCACCACCAATGCCGATATTCGCGACAGCGCCGAGTGTGTTAATGCCGACGGCAGCGACAACGAAGAAATGGACGCTATCTTGCCAGAGAAATACCGCGGCATGGAGCGCTTTGCCGCGCGCCGGGAAATAGTCGCCGACTTTGATGCCCTGGGCCTGCTGGAAAGCATTGAAGAAAATGATATGACCGTGCCCTACGGCGACCGTGGCGGCGTAGTGATTGAACCCCTGCTCACCAACCAATGGTATGTAGACGCCAAAAAACTCGCCGGGCCGGCCATCCAAGCCGTAGAAGATGGCCGCATAAAATTTGTCCCCCAGCAGTACGAAAATATGTACTTTAGCTGGATGCGCAATATTCAAGACTGGTGCATCTCACGCCAACTGTGGTGGGGCCACCGTATTCCCGCCTGGTACGATAAAGCCGGCAAAGCCTATGTAGGCCGCAGTGAAGAAGAAGTCCGCGAGAAATATAATCTGGGTGATACTCAACTGCATCAGGACGAAGATGTACTGGACACCTGGTTTAGCTCCGCCCTGTGGACTTTTGGCACTCTGGGTTGGCCAGAAGATACCGAGCGCCTAAAAACCTTCCACCCCACCGATGTACTGGTCACCGGCTTTGATATTATTTTCTTCTGGGTCGCGCGCATGATAATGATGAGCATGCACCTGATTAAAGATGACAAGGGCCAGCCAGAAGTGCCGTTTAAAACCGTCTATGTCACCGGCCTAATCCGCGATGAGCAGGGCCAGAAAATGTCCAAGTCCAAAGGCAATGTGCTCGACCCACTGGATATGATCGACGGCATAGATATAGAGTCACTGCTGGAAAAACGTACCGGCAATATGATGCAGCCCCAGCAGGCCGCCAAGATTGCCAGTCGCACCAGAAAACAATTCCCCGATGGCATAGAGCCCCATGGCTCCGATGCATTGCGCTTCACCCTCTGCGCCCTGGCCTCCACCGGCCGCGATATCAACTGGGATATGAAGCGCCTGGAAGGCTATAGAAACTTCTGCAATAAAATCTGGAATGCCTCCCGCTATGTGTTGATGAACGCCACCGGAGACGAAGGTGATCAGGACTGCGGGCAAGACAACTCGGAAGATTACAAACTGACTCTGGCGGACCGCTGGATAATCTCCCGCCTGCAGTCCGCAGAGAGCGAAGTCACCGCCGCCATCGACAGCTACAGATTCGATCTGGCCGCTCAAGCACTTTACGACTTTGTATGGAATGAATATTGCGACTGGTACCTTGAACTGTCCAAGCCAGTACTCTGGGACGAGAATGGCGACCCCGCCATCCAAAAAGGCACCAGACGCACCCTGGTGCGCGTACTGGAAGCCACCTTGCGATTGGCCCATCCCATGCTGCCCTTTATTACCGAAGAGATCTGGCAAAATATTGCACCTCTAGCCGGTGTAAAAGTAAACCCGGAAGGCGACACCATAATGTTGCAGCCCTTCCCCGTAGCCGACGAGTCGCAGATTGATACCGACGCCGATGCCGATATTGAATGGGTTAAAAATGTAATCGTAGGCGTGCGCAATGTGCGCGGTGAAATGAATATCAGCCCCGCCAAAGCCCTGCCGATTTACCTGGCCCGCGGCGATGCAGAAGATAAGCGCCGCCTGGATGAAAACCGCCAGTTTCTTAGCAAACTGGCCAGCCTGGAATCCATCACCTGGCTGGATAACCCAGCCGAAGCACCACTGTGCGCCACCGCCCTGGCCGGTGATCTGGAAATTCTGGTGCCCATGGCCGGCCTAATCGATGTAGATGCCGAACTGGCCCGCCTTGACCGCGAGATCGACAAAATAAGCGTCGAAGTGAAAAAGCTTAGCGGCAAACTCAGCAACGCCAAATTTGTCGACAATGCCCCCGTCGAAGTAGTGGCCAAAGAACGCCAAAAACTAGAGGAATTTGAAGGCTCCGTGTCTCAGCTCCAAGAGAAACGCAGCGCCATAGCTGAGATGGCATAAGTCGCAGATGGCACAAAACCTCAATCCCCAACAGCAGGCCGCGCTGAAATATATCGATGGCCCCTTATTAGTACTGGCCGGTGCCGGCAGTGGTAAAACCAGCGTAATCACCAAAAAGATTGCCTATCTGGTAGAAGACTGCAGCATCCCCGCGCGCAATATCGCCGCCGTTACTTTCACCAACAAAGCCGCCAGGGAAATGAAAGCCCGCGTCAGCAATCTGCTGGGCAAAGAACATGGCAAAGGCCTCACCGTCTCCACCTTCCACAATCTGGGCCTGACCATTATCCGCACCGAGATCAAAGCCCTGGGCTTTAAACCCGGTTTCTCCATTCTCGACCAGGAAGACTGCCGCAACCTGATAAAAGAACTGCTGGTACGCCACACCGAGCTCGACGAAAAACTGATCGACACTGCCCAGAACACCATCAGCAACTGGAAGAACGGCCTGCTAGAACCAGGCCAAGTTGTAGGCGCCGCCAACAGCACCGGCGAGCAAGGCATAGCCATGCTCTACGAACGCTATCAAAGAGCACTCAAGGCCTATAACGCCGTCGACTTTGACGATCTAATCATGACCCCAGTACTTCTGTTTAGAAGCCAGCCCGAGATACTGGCCAAATGGCAAAAGCGCATCCGCTATCTGCTCGTGGACGAATACCAAGATACCAACCTGGCCCAGTACGAACTGGTGAAAATATTGGTCAATGAAAAACAGGCCCTCACCGTCGTAGGCGACGACGACCAGTCCATCTATGCCTGGCGCGGCGCCCGACCCGAAAACCTGATGCAGCTGCAGCAAGACTTTCCCAGCCTCAATATTATCAAGCTAGAACAGAACTACAGATCCACCGGCCGCATCCTAAAAGCAGCCAATACCTTGATCGACAACAACCCCCACTTGATCAGCAAAGCATTGTGGAGCGAACTGGGCCCCGGCGACCCCCTGCGCTTTATCAGCAGCGAAAACGAAGAAGCGGAATGCGAACGAGTGGTCAATGAAATAATCGATATGCGCCTCAAACGCCGCTGCAAATACAGCGACTTTGCCGTGCTCTACAGAGGTAACTACCAAGCCAAGCTGGTAGAGATAAAACTGCAATCGCAAAATATTCCCTACGAAATAACCGGCGGCCAAAGCTTCTATGCCAAAACCGAAATCAAAGACGTGATGGCCTACCTGCGGTTAATTATTAACCCAGACGACGACAACGCACTACTCAGAATTATCAACACCCCAAGACGACAGATAGGCCCCACCACCCTGGAAAAACTTGGTGAATACGCCAACAAACGCAACCGGTCCCTGTATGCCGCCATCGACGAAGTCGGCCTCAACGCCACCATGCCCGCCAACAATCTGGAGCGCCTAAAACGCTTTAAAGGCTGGATACAAAACATCAACCGCAATGTGTACGGCGGCAACCCCATCTCCGCCATCAACGAAATGCTCGACGACGCCGACTACCTAGGCTGGCTGCACCAAAACGCCAGCAGCGACCATGTGGCGCAAAAGCGCTGGGAGAATGTTCAGTTCCTCCTTAGCCAGCTGGCCCAGGTACTAAAGAACGACGACAGTGAAACAGAAGATGGCGACAGCAAAATCGAAAATGCCATCGCCAAGCTGATCCTAAGAGACCTGCTGGACCGCGAAGAGGAGGAATCCGCCGACGACAAAGTGCAACTACTAACACTGCACGCCGCCAAAGGCCTGGAGTTTTTGCATGTGTTTATGATTGGTATGGAAGAAGATATTTTGCCCCACAGAAACAGTGTGGAAGGTGGGCAAATTGAAGAAGAGCGACGGCTGGCCTATGTTGGCATTACCAGAGCCCAGCGCACCTTAACCATGACCAGCGCCCGACAGCGGACGCAGTTTGGTGATACATCGGCGACTACGCCCAGTCGGTTTATTGATGAGCTGCCGGAGGACGATTTGATTCGGATTGGCGGTGGGGATGCCACGGCCAGTGCGGAGGAGAATCAGGTGAAGGGAGCGGAATCGTTGGCAGCGCTGAAGGAGTTGTTTGGGTAAATAGCGGTCAATATGATGACAAAAATCAGTAGTATTATTTGGCCATCTTACAAACTTGCGATCCCACTCCGTCAGGCTATACTACAGATTCAATTACATGATCCACCCAGAAGGTTATAGTTTCCGATCCCACTCCGTCAGGCTATACTTCAATCACAGCGATAGGTTTTGTCTCTGCGTTATAGCTTCCGATCCCACTCCGTCAGGCTATACTGCCTGCTGCAAGATTGCACAAGCCTTTACTGTTATAGCTTCCGATCCCACTCCGTCAGGCTATACTACACTAGACATAACCCACTGATTTTATTGATAAAACTAGTGGGTTATGTCTAAAAATACTGGTCATTTATAGCAATATTAGCTGTTGAGCATTCACTTTTTTCTCATGAACGGTTGGCCCGCCAACCCAAAGACGCATTCGAGAGAATTGTTTGTCTGTCAGGACTAGAGTCCGGATAGATCCCTCAGGCGGTAGCTCCATTTCCAGGCGCTTAAGATGCTTATCAACATTATCAAGACCATTGCATAAACGGCTATAAGAGGCTATATCTTCCAGCGGTATGGTCAAATCTTGATTATCTTGTCGACACAGAAGCTGTGAATTTCTAACCGAAAGATGGGCAGCTTCAGTGACGAGTAAATTATGCCAAGCCAAGTCTGGCACCTCCTTCTCTTACCCTACTAATAGACCCTAGAACATCGACTTCATACTTATGGAAATGATCCAGCCCTGTCTTAACCCCAATACCACTGATTTCTTTTTCGCCCTTTTCTCTCATAGTTAAAAGCTTTGCATCATTAATCCAATTGTTGCTCCTAAGCGGCAATGACCGATCATGCAAGGTAATATTAATCGCGCCAGTCCTCCTATGACACCCAGCATAATAACCTAGCAAATTCCCTTTCGTCTTATGCTTAATTTCTATCAAATCATTACGAAAGAGACTAAAGCAAAACCTATAGCTCCGGTCCATAATCGGCCAGTCTCTTTCCTGTCTACCCTGAAAAATCGCTCGATTTGGCAAGGCTGCTTTCACTCGATCTGCTACATAGATTGGCACAAGATAATACTTTCCATCTTTCTTGAACACAT
>CAXAJC010000069.1:0-9509 GCA_963969005.1 uncultured Cellvibrionales bacterium
GCCCGGATTCTTTAACGCTATGGTCAGCGCGCCATGGCCACCCATGGAATGCCCTGAGATTGATGCCCTTGCACTGTCCATTGGAAACTCGGCATTAATCAATGTCGGCAGCTCTTCGACTATATAGCTGTACATCTGGTAATTCTTAGCCCAGGGCTCTTCGGTGGTATTCACATAAAACCCGGCCCCGAGACCCATATCGTAGGCACCTTCCGGGTCATCAGCCACGCCCTCACCTCTGGGGCTGGTATCCGGGCAGACAATGGCAATACCATGCTTTGCTGCATGCTGTTGGGCTCCGGCCTTTTGCACAAAGTTTTCGTCTGTGCAGGTCAGGCCAGATAACCAATACAGCACTGGCACTGGCCCCTGCTCGGCTTGAGGTGGCAGATAAATGGAAAATGTCATCTCGCAATTAAGCACAGCGGACTGATGCTTGTAGCGCAGCTGCTGGCCACCAAAGCTGTGGTTGGCGCCAATCTTTTCAAGTGTCATTTAGAATTCCGCCTTAAAACTCAACAACTGATCTAATACTCTCGCCCGCATGCATTAAATCAAAGGCCTTATTGATATCTTCCAGTGGCATTTTATGGGTAATCAGATCATCGATATTAATCTTGCCATCCATATACCAGTCCACAATCTTGGGTACATCGGTACGACCGCGAGCGCCACCAAAGGCGGTACCGCGCCAGGAACGGCCCGTCACCAGCTGGAATGGTCGGGTAGCAATCTCTTTGCCGGCACCAGCCACACCTACAATACAGCTTTCACCCCAGCCTTTATGGCAGCATTCCAGCGCCTGACGCATAACCTCTACATTACCTATGCACTCAAAGCTGTAATCCACACCACCGCCGGTCATATCAATAATATGGTCGACCACATTCTCGACCTCGCGGGGGTTTACAAAATCAGTCATACCAAACTGCTTGCCCAGTGCAGCGCGGGCTGGGTTTAAATCAATACCAATAATTCTGGTGGCGCCGACCATTTTGGCCCCCTGAATCACATTGAGGCCGATACCGCCCAGACCAAACACCGCCACTGTGGAGCCAGCTTCGACTTTCATAGTAAAGGCCACTGCGCCAATTCCGGTAGTAACACCACAGCCGATATAACAAATCTTGTCGAAAGGCGCGTCTTCACGCACCTTGGCCAGAGAGATTTCTGGCAGCACGGTGTAATTAGAGAAGGTAGAGCAACCCATATAATGGAGGATGGGTTTGCCTTCAAAAGAGAATCTGCTGGTGCCATCGGGCATCACGCCCTGCCCCTGGGTAGCACGCACCGCCTGACAGAGATTGGTCTTTGGGTTAAGGCAGAAATCACATTCCCGACACTCGGCGGTGTATAGAGGAATCACATGGTCGCCGGGCTTTAGATTTTTTACGCCCGGGCCCACATCAACCACCACGCCTGCACCCTCGTGACCCAAAATTGCCGGGAAGGCACCTTCTGGATCATCGCCGGATAGGGTAAATGCGTCCGTATGACAGACACCGGTGGCTTTAATTTCAACCAGAACTTCCCCTGCTCGGGGGCCGTCGAGATCGACTTCTACGACTTCTAGTGGTTTACCTGCACCAAATGCAACGGCTGCTTTGGTCTTCATGCGGTGACTCCTCTAATAAATATTATTCTGGTGATTATTGTTATCTTTCACTCTATTGTTGGTTGCCATACTAGGCCAAAACAAGCTATTTTGGCTATCAGAAAGCGACCTCTTAATAATAATGACAATGTCCGGTGCGCCCCATGAGACCAATAATTATACTCGCCATTTTATGTCTATTTCTTAGCCCCACCAGCTGGGGCGCTGCAGCCCCGGATGCACCAGAACTCATTGATAACCTGGTGATCTACACCGCAAAGAAAATTATTACCATGGAACCCGCGCTTCCAGAGGCCACTGCCGTGGCAGTCGCTAAGGGTAAAATTGTCGCCGTGGGTAGTCTGAAATCCTTAAGCAGCTGGACCAACCAGACCAATAGCCGCATTGACCGGCGCTTTGAGGGCAAAATCATTATGCCCGGGTTTATTGACCCCCATGTCCACCCTAGTCTGCCCGCGGTGCTTACTCAGTTTGCGTTTATTGCGCCAGATGACTGGTCATTGCCCACCGGCGATTTTCCCGGCGCCAAAAGCCCAGCTGCCTATATCAAGCGCTTGAAAAAGCTGGCCAATCAGCATTCAGACAAAACCATTCCCTTTATTGCCTGGGGCTACCATCCTCTGTGGCATGGCTACTTGTTTCGCAAGGAGTTGACCGAGCTATTTCCCGACCAACCGGTAATGCTGTGGCATCGGTCCTTCCATGAATTAATCGCCAATGACGCAGCTCTTGATCTACTGGGCGTTACCGAAGCGGACCTAGTGGGCCACCCGCTGACCAACTGGTCAAGGGGCCACTTTTATGAAAATGGTATGTATGCGCTAATACCCAAAATGCCCTTTCTGTTTGACCCTGCACGCTTTGGCAAAGGTATGGAAAACTTTATCCAGATGGTGCATCAGGGCGGTGTGACAACAGCGCTGGATATGGGCACCGGTGTATTCGGTAACCCGGATGCGGAAATCAGCCTGATCCGCCACACCGTCGAGAGCACACAGGCCCCTGCACGAGTTATTTTGACGCCAATTATTACCGACTTTATTGCCCGCAAGCAGACCATCGAACAAGCGTTACAGCAGGTGGACAAATGGCGCGCAGAAAGCAGCCATCGAGTGATGTTTGATCGCCGGTTTAAGCTGATGATCGATGGCGCTATTTACAGTGGGCTGGCGCAGTTTATGTTTCCTGGCTATATCGATGGCCACAAAGGTGTGTGGATGGTCCCCCATGATGTTACCGAGAAATGGGCTCAGGCTTTCTGGGACGAAGGCTATCAGATTCATGCTCATACCAATGGCGATGGCAGTGCCGAGGTGTTGATTAATCTGCTTAAGACCTTACAAGCCAACACACCCACTGCTGATCATCGTCTGTCGCTGGAGCATTTTGCCTACACCACTGAAGATCAAAACCGCCAGCTGGCAGAATTGGGCGCTGTGGTGTCCGCCAACCCCTACTACCATTTTATTCTCAGCGATATCTACAGCGACCAGTGGCTTGGCGCCGACCGCGGCAACCAGATGGTTCGGCTCGGGTCACTAGAGCGACTGGGTATGCCCTTTGCCTTTCACTCCGACAGCCCAATGGCACCGCTGGAGCCTTTAACTCTGGTCTCTGCGGCGGTTAACCGCGTTACCATCAATGGCAATCTAACTGGCAAAAATGAGCGAGTGAGCCTGGAGGCTGGCCTGCGTGCTATTACCATTGATGCAGCCTGGGTGATGGGCTGGGAAGATAAAATTGGGTCGATTCGCGCCGGCAAAAACGCTGACTTCACCATACTTGAGTCCGACCCTTACCGAGTCGCCCCCAAGCGCATTAAAGATATAAAAATCTGGGGCACGGTGTTTGAAGGCGTGCCAGCACCCCTGAAGTAGCCCTAGCGGCGGCGGATACAGCCGGGCAAACTGCAGAGCATTTCAAATAGCAGGTTAGCGGCCAGCAATGAGGTATTACCTGTGGTGTCGTAGGGCGGCGACACTTCCATCAAATCACAGCCCACTAGATTGAGGCCGTAGCAACCGCGGATAATCTCCAGTCCCTGTGAGGCCGATAACCCACCTGGCTCCGGGGTGCCGGTTCCGGGTGCCACTGAGGGGTCCAGGCCATCAATATCAAAGGTTAAATAAGCGGGTGTGTCCGGGCCTATGGTATCGCGGATCTGATCCATTAATGGCGTCAGAGATTTATACCAGCATTCTTCCGCGGTAATCACTGTAGCGCCCTGCTCCCTCGACCAGTCAAAATCATCTGCCGCATAGCCGGTAGCCCTGAGGCCAATCTGAAACATTTTGGCAGTTTCAATCAAGCCCTCCTCTATCGCGCGGCGAAACACTGTGCCATGGGCAATCTTTTCCCCAAACATTTCGTCATTGATATCGGCATGGGCATCAATATGAATCAGTGCCACCGGACCATAAACTTTGGCAATGGATCGCAGCACCGGCAAGGTGCAAGTATGGTCACCACCCACAGATACAGGTTTGGCCCCAGCGGCTAACACCCCATCCACCGCCGCCTCAATAGCATCCACGGTTTTTAACAGATTGTAGGGGTTGACTGCCACATCACCAATATCAGCCACCTGAAAGGAGTCAAAGGGCGCAGCCTGAGTGGCCATGCCATAGGGACGCACCAATACAGACTCTGTTCTGATCTCCCGGGGACCAAATCTGCTGCCACTGCGATTGCTCGTGCCTATATCCACGGGCATACCCAGCAGCGCCACATCAAGGCCCGCCGCATCTTGCTGTACCGGCAATCTAAAGAAGCTTGCCTGACCCGCAAATCTTGGCATCTCATTGCCGCCAAGGGGCTGGTTAAAGTGGTTGTTGGTTGCATCTGCCATAAAACATCTCTGATCTGCTGTCGTTTTGACCAGTCTATCACAGGTCGGAATCATGGGATCATACGCCAAAAGGGTATCTTGGCGCAGCTGGGTTGCTAATTGCTACAGGTTAAAAAAACAGACCCTGACTAGCCAATTGAGATAGTTTAATGATAGGTTTGTGGGCACAATAATAAAAATAGTCGGTAGATCTATGAAATTGCCTCTTATTCTGGTCATTACTTCTTTACTGCTAACGGCCTGTGGAGGCGGTGGCAACTCCTCAAACAATCAAACGCAGGACGATCCAGTACAGGGCGATCCAGTACAGGGCGATCCAGTACAGGACGATCTAGTACAGGACGATATTGTTGATAATTCTATCTGGGAGGAAGCCAGCCCTGAGTCTGTTGGCATGAATTCAACCCTGCTCTCAGAAGCTTTCGACACAGCCTTTGCCGATGGAACCTACACTCAGGCCGCTGTGATAATCAAAGATAACAAGCTGGTCTATGAGCGCTACAGAGGTATTGCGACCAACGAGGAGTCGACCTTAATAAACGAAAGTTTATTCGACCCTGAGGGCCCGAGCGCACAAGCTCGTTTTGGTAATAGAGACAAAGATAGTCTGGTCACCTCTTGGTCGACGGCAAAATCATTTGCCAGCGTTTTGATCGGAATAGCTATCGGGCAGGACTTTATTGAATCTCTGGACCAGAGTGCCTCCGATTTTATAGATGAGTGGGCCGACGATGATCGCGCCCAAATTACCTTGCGCAATCTACTCGACATGAGATCTGGCCTGGAAATGATCTGTCTAAATCAGGGTGAGACAACGCTCGCGACATGCACCAATGGTCTTGATGACAGCGATATAATGTACTTCGACAACCAACTTGATGCCTGTATAAACCGAACGTTATCAGGAGGTGGGGTTGGTCAATCGGGAAGCTGGTCATACTCCAATTGCGACAGTATGTTGCTGGGCGAGATCCTATATCAAGCTACTGGTCAAGATCTTGAAACCTATGCTGATATTAATCTGTTTTCCAAAATTGGAATGGATGCCGAATGGTGGCAGGATAATGATCCCACCGGTCAGGTGGACGGTAACTATCTCTCTTTTTGCTGCATTGACGCCACCATTCGAGACTTTGCGAAATTTGGTCAACTATTGCTCAATAATGGGGTCTGGGATGGAGAGCAGGTCGTACCAGCAAGCTATATAGAAAGCATTAAAAATGTCGCGGTGGATGCACTTAACACTGACACATTTGGCGGAACTCGCAGTTATGGTCTGCAGTTCTGGACCGTGCCGCCAGTGCAACAGGACGATGGAAGCACATACCCACCAGCTAACGCCATTATCACAACAGTAGGTTTCGACGGTCAGTATATTATGGTCGATTTTGTTAATAATTTGCTGGTTCTGCGCAACAGCATCTATGAGCCTGCCTTTTATGGTACCGAAGAACGAAAATGGAAGCTTTTAAACACCGTGGAAGGATCAGATTTTATTGCAACATTGCCGGCTTACATGGGCATTAACACAGGCTCAACATTTAACAATTCAAAATTTCTTTATCAAGTCACCCAATCCATCACCCCATAACAAAAAGGAAAATACCCAATGGTCGATATCATTATTTACAGTCTCGCTCTTGCAATGGTGCAGCTGTGGCTTCTGCCCATGTCCCTCAGCCTGAAGAACATGGCCTGGCTGCTGTCGAGCCGCGATGAGCCAATTGACACCAGCATTTTGCAGCAGCGAGTTGACCGCGCCGGGGCCAATCTGCAAGTTGGCCTGGTGCCGTTTCTGGCTCTGTGTCTACTGTCGATGCAGATTGACGTGGATATCAGTGCCACCGCAATCTACTGGCTGGTCCTGCGAATAATCTATGTGCCTCTGTATATGGCTGGCACCAATGTCGTGCGCTCGGTGGTCTGGGTAGCCTCAACTGCCTGCCTGATCTATATGGCTATGCAGCTGGTATAAGCAGGCCACAGGAAGTATCTGACAAAATAAAAAGCCCTCTTCATGAGGGCTTTTTATTTTCTGGAGGAATACTAGATTGACCTAAAAGCGATAGCGAATCTTGGCAATTACAGACTCAACCTGCACCTGACTCCAGCCATCCTGCAACAGAGACTCTGGCCCCTCATCACCATCATCACTGCCAAAGTTTCCACCGCGGCTGTAGACTAAAAACACATCAGACAATGGCGCTAGCTGATAGCGGTAGCGAATCTGCAATGCGGTATCGCTGAGGCTAAAATCAGATGAAGCCTGACTGGAAGCGACCAGGCCACCATTGTTATCCAGCCCATATCCGGAAATCACCTGGGCATCTATACCCACCCACTGAAACTTAAGACGCACTTCCTGACGGCTCGATGGATACCAGTCAAAGCGCAGATCGGCACCGTAGCGCTCGGTCTGATAACGGGCCAGCTGCTGCTGGTCAAAGTCCCAAATCAACCAGGCCTGAATATTGGCATAGCTAAGCTGTCCACCCAATGTCACCCGGTCAGATATATAGTACTGGGGGTTAAAATCAACTGTTACTGTGCGTTTATCCGCGCCCCCATGGTCGACTTCAATACTACTATTGTAGCCAAAGCTGTCACCCCTAGGACTTTCATACTTGGCCTTCAGCCAATAGCCTGCATCCTCTGCATAGAGTCCATTGCCGCGCGTGATACGATCATCCCAACTACCCCCAGAGGCCCCTGCCTCTAAATAAAGACTGCGGGTAGATTTATAGATCCAAGTCTGTTGCCACTCCGCCCAGAGAGCCAATTTTTTGCCATCGGTATTTTCAGTGTAGCCATATTCAAAAATAGTAAAACCGGACAGCAAATTTGAATCATCGCTATATTGCAGACGATCATGGCGTGTGCGGCCAAATAACTCGCTGTAGCCATTGCGCTTCATATAGCCCATATCATTCATATCAAACTGGTCGCCGTAATAGTAGGCATGCAGCCTCTGGGACCAGTTATCATTGGGGGCATAGGACCAGCTCGCCCAGCCGGCAATATCCTGACTATTAATAATCTGCTGGTCATTGTAGTTATTGCCCTGCTGCTGGATATCACTGTGCAGTAGTTGCGCACGTACCTGCACCTGATGATTTTTCTGCCAGATCATATCCAGCTGCTGCACAGTGGCATCTCGCTGCAATAGATCCCTCTCAACATAGGTTAGTCGATGACCCAGGGTCAGGCCGCCGGTTTTATGCTGAATGCGGCTGGATAAAAAATCACCGCCATAGCTCTGGTTGGCGCTATCTTCCCTGACCACAAACAAACCCAGATCAGTATTCTCTCCGAAATGGGTCACCTTGGCTGCAATATCAATATCCACCAGCCCGCCATTGCTGCCCGAGGGCCCGGAGCCAATACGTCTGGTATAGAGCATGCGGTCATCGTTGGGCACAGCAGCATCAAACAGCGACTGATTTTCTGTGAAGAAAGGCCGCTTCTCACTGACATAGGTTTCAAAGGCGGAAAAATTAACCACCAGATCGTCACTCTCCACCTGACCAAAATCCGGTTTTAGCGCACCGGTTAACTGGGTGCTGCTGTTGGGCCGCCAGACAAAATCCAGCCCCACATTAAACTCCTCTGTATCTGTGCCAGGGGTATTTTGCAGATCATTGCTGTAACTGACAAAGGGGAACCAATCCAGGGTTGAGGCACTCACCTGATCTACTTCGAGTCTATGCCAGTCCTCCATAAAGGTACTGCGGCTGTAATAGGCATTGGGATAGGCAAAACGCAGAGACTCATTGAACACCACCCGGGCAAACCAGACCGCAATCTCCTTGCGCCCTTCGCCGGTATTATTCATTGGCGCCACCGTCCAGGGAATCTGGATTTCGCTGTACCAGTAATCACCCTCAGCAGAGGTCTGAGAATACCAGGTACCGTCCCAGTCTCCCGAATAGTCGCCGGGTGTCACTATGCCATCCTGCTGGGAATTCACCGAGCCCACAGTAAAGTCATAACCAGCCAGTGCAGTGCCATCAAAATCAATACTCACCACATTGCGATCAGCCTCAATCTGAGCATCCCGCGGAAACTGACGATTAACCCGCTTTACCGATGCGGGCTGATAGTTCTTAAAGCCCACAAAGATACCGTCTTTATTGGTGATCATGCGCACTTCGGTAGCATATTTCGCCGGGTCACCAGTCAGTGGTTCCACCGTTACAAAATCACTATAAACCATGGCCTCAGCCCATTCAGGCTCATCCAGAACACCGTCAATTTTGATCGCCGCAAAGCTCTGTGACGGTATTACACAGCACAGGGCCGCCCATAGCAGCATGTATTTAGAATTTTCGATTGGCATATTATTGGCTTTTATCATTAGTTTATTATTGATAGTTATAGCAGAATATTTTAGTGAATTTCTGACCGGGGTGAAACCATAACAGAACGCAGATAACTCTATAGAACTGGCAGATGCTTCACATGGCTGTACAGCAAAAAGCCCCCGCTTAGCGGAGGCTTTTTGCTGCTTGAATCAGTGCTTAAATCTGGGCGAATAACTCGTTATATTCAGCCTCATCAATTTCAATAATGCGGTGCTTGCCACCCATCATTGCAGCCTTGTACACAATCTTATAGAAATGCTGATCCTTGTCCAGCTTAACCTTGGACTTGAATTTTTTGGCACCACCAAAACCAGTCACAGGGATGCTGAGACTGAGGCCTACTTTAGTCTCAAACTTATGCTTGCCTTTTTCCGTTTCAAAAACAGCCACTTTATTGTGACCTAGCTTGGCAATCTCTTTGCCATCAACCGAAAGCTTTACTTTTTGACCAATGGTCATCACATCTGTTGGGCGGATAAATGAAATTGTCGTTACTTTGCTATCTGCGCCGTCCTCAGCAAATGCACCAGTCATTGCTGTCAGCGCAATTATGCTGCCCAACAGTAGTAGTTTTAACCCTTTGAAAGTATTCATAGTAGCCCCCTAAAGACCTGTGTCAATTGTAGTGTTGTTTATTATACATATACGCCAGTGGCATCGTTATATCAGTCTGCAACGTTAGCAT
>CAXAJC010000070.1:0-9451 GCA_963969005.1 uncultured Cellvibrionales bacterium
CGCTAACCGTTTGGGCGGCAACTCGCTGTTGGATCTGGTGGTCTTTGGCCGCGCGTCCGGTATGTTTATCGAAAAGCAGCTCCGCGAAGGTATTAATCTGAAAGATGCCAGCGATGCGGATATTGGAGCGGCTATGGTAGGCCTTAACCGCATTAATAACTCTGAAGGGGGCGAGAAAGCTTCTGTGCTGCGTGCTGAGTTGCAGACCATTATGCAGAACTACTTCGGTGTATTCCGCCGGGGCGACTATATGAAAGAGGGCATCGAGAAGCTTAATGCTCTGCGTCCGCGCATTGAGAATGTGGTGCTTGAAGATAAGAGCAATGCTTTCAATACCGCCCGTATCGAAGCGCTGGAGCTGCAGAATCTATTTGCTACCGCAGAAGCTACTGCGATCGCGGCTGAAGGCCGCACTGAAAGCCGCGGTGCTCACGCCCGTGAAGACTTCCAGGAGCGTGACGATGAGAACTGGCTGTGTCACTCGGTGTTTTTCCCCGAGAGCAAGACGCTGGGTAAGCGCGGCGTTAACTTTACGCTGAAAACTCGCGAAGCTTTTGAACCTAAAATCCGTACCTATTAATAGGGGCTGACTGAATTATGTTGAATGTAAGTATTTATCGCTACAACCCTGAAGTGGACGCTGAGCCTTATATGCAAGACTTTAAGGTCGATACCCAGGGCAAAGATGTGATGGTTCTGGATGTATTGGAGAAGCTGAAAACCGAAGATCCAACCCTGACCTTCCGTCGCTCTTGCAGGGAGGGTGTCTGTGGTTCGGATGGTGTGAATATCTCTGGTAAGAACGGCCTAGCCTGTATTACGCCGCTGTCTGAGGCCGTTAAGGGCAATAAACTGGTAATTCGTCCGCTGCCCGGTCTGCCAGTGATTCGTGATTTGGTGATCGATATGAGCCAGTTCTATGCCCAGTACGAGAAGATTCAGCCCTACATGATCAATAACAGTCCGGCACCGGCCATTGAGCGCCTGCAGTCTCCGGAAGAGCGCGCCAAGCTGGATGGCTTGTATGAGTGTATTCTGTGCGCCTGCTGTTCAACGGCTTGCCCATCGTTTTGGTGGAATCCGGATAAGTTTATTGGTCCCTCTGGTCTGTTGCAGGCTTATCGCTTTTTGGCGGATAGCCGCGATACAGCCACTGAAGAGCGCCTGGCTAACCTTGACGATCCGTTCAGCGTTTTCCGCTGCCACGGTATTATGAACTGTGTTCAGGTCTGCCCCAAAGGTTTAAATCCAACCAAGGCAATTGGTCATATTCGCAGCATGTTGATCAGAAGCGCTACTTAATTGCCAGATTAGCCTTGATTGCCAGGCTAAAACCCCCCAAACGGCCAGTTTTTACTGGCCGTTTTGCTAAATGCAGTTTAGAATACGCGCGTTAAAAATTTGCCTTAAACACAGTATTTATACGGGAATTAGAGTAATGCCTGAAGGCTTAATGGAGCAATTTTTGCGCTCCTCCCACTTTTCCGGTGGAAACGCGGCGTACATTGAAGAACTCTACGAAACTTATTTGCACGAGCCCAACAGCGTGCCAGAGGAGTGGAGCAGCTTTTTCGACTCTCTTCCCCGCACTAATGGCTCCGTTACTCCCGATATTTCCCACGCTACAATTATTCAGCATTTTGAACTTCTTGGCCGCCGTCAGGCCAGACCAACCCCTGCGCCTGGTTCCGGTGGTATTCACCTTGAGCATGAGCGCAAGCAGGTTAAGGTTGTTCAACTCATCAGTTCCTACCGTTTCCGTGGCCACCAAAAAGCCAATCTGGATCCGCTGGGCATTATGCAGCGGGAAGATGTGCCCGATCTGCACCTGCATTTCCACGGCCTGACCCAGGCAGATCTGGACACCACTTTCCAGACCAGCCCGCTGTATATGGGCAAGCCTGAAGCGACTCTGCGAGAGATCGTTGAGACTCTTGAAGAAACTTACTGTGGCCATCTGGGCCCCGAGTTTATGCATATCACCAGCTTTGCTGAAAAGCAGTGGCTGGCTCAGCGCTTTGAGTCTGTGCGCTCCAAGCCTACCTATGGCGACGAAGCCCGTATTGATGTACTTAACCGTCTGACTGCGGCCGAGGGTTTGGAGAAGCACCTGGATTCTAAATATCCGGGGACCAAGCGTTTTGGTCTTGAGGGGGGTGAAAGCCTTATCCCACTGCTGGACTGTCTGGTGCGCCGTTCCGGGGAATATGGCTGCAAAGAGATTGTTATGGCCATGGCTCACCGTGGCCGCCTCAATGTACTGGTTAATGTGCTGGGTAAAAACCCTGCCGAGATGTTTGAAGAGTTTGAAGGCAAACGTCTGGTCAATACCAGTGGTGATGTGAAATACCACCAGGGCTTCTCATCCAATGTGATGACCCCGGGTGGCGAAGTGCATATGGCACTGGGCTTTAACCCATCTCACCTTGAGATCTCCTGTCCTGTGGTGGTTGGCTCTGGCCGTGCCCGTCAGGATCGTCGCAATGATCCCACGGGTCAAAAGGTTGTGCCTATTTTGATGCACGGCGATGCGGCCTTTGCCGGTCAGGGTGTGGTGATGGAGACTTTCCAGCTCTCCCAAACCCGCGCTTACAAGACTGGCGGCACTATCCATATTGTCATCAATAACCAGGTGGGCTTTACTACCAGCCGTCAGGATGATGCCCGCTCCACAGAATACTGTACCGACATCGCCAAGATGGTTGGCGCACCGATTCTCCATGTTAATGGCGATAACCCGGATGCGGTGATGTTTGCGGCTATGTTAGCCATGGACTACCGCTATGAGTTCGGCAAAGACGTGGTGATCGATCTAGTCTGCTACCGTCGGCGCGGCCACAATGAGACCGATGAGCCGTCTTCGACTCAGCCATTGATGTACGACATTATTCGCAAGCATTCCACAACCAGAACCCTGTATGCCCAGAAGTTAGTGGCGGAAGGTGTGGTTGAGCAAGATCAGGCCAATAATATGGCCAATGAATATCGCGCTAGCCTGGATAACGGCGACTTTGTAGTGCATAACCTGGTGCGCGAACCGGATACCGGCCTGTTTGTTAACTGGGAGCCTTATCTGGATCATGACTGGCGCACACCAGCCAATACTGGTATCGACCTTAAAGTTCTTCAGGATGTGGCGGCTCGAATCACCAATATTCCCGATGGTATTCAGGTTCAGCGTCAGGTTGCCAAGATCTATGATGATCGCCGCAAGATGGCCGGTGGCGCGCTGCCCCTCAACTGGGGTATGGCTGAACTGCTGGCTTACGGTACTTTGTTGGACGAAGGTTTCCCGATTCGTATCACCGGTCAGGATGTGCGTCGTGGCACATTCTCCCACCGTCATGCTGTGGTGCTGAATCAGAAAGATGGCGAAGCCTATCTGCCCATGGCCAATCTGGCCGACGATCAGCCGCGCTTTGATATCTATGATTCTGTGTTGTCGGAAGAGGCGGTACTGGCCTTTGAATACGGCTATGCCACTACTGCACCGGCAGGATTAATTATCTGGGAAGCCCAGTTTGGTGACTTTGCCAATGGCGCTCAGGTGGTGATCGATCAGTTTATTGCCAGCGGTGAGCACAAATGGGGCCGTCTGTCTGGTCTGACGATGATGCTGCCCCATGGTTTCGAAGGGCAGGGCCCGGAGCATTCCTCCGCCCGTCTTGAGCGCTTCCTGCAGCTCTGTGCTGAACATAATATGCAGGTGGTTATTCCCACCAGCCCGGCACAGATATTCCATTTGCTGCGGCGTCAGGCGATTCGCCCCATGCGTCGCCCGCTGGTAATTATGAGCCCGAAATGGATTCTGCGTCACAAGCTGGCGACCTCTTCACTGGAAGAGCTGGCCAATGGCGAGTTCCAGAATGTGATCGGTGACAGTATTGACCCGGCCAAGGCCCGTCGCGTGGTGCTTTGTTCCGGCAAGGTCTATTACCATCTGCTGGAAGAGCGTGTGGAGCGTGGTATTGATGATATTGCGCTGATCCGTTTGGAGCAGCTGTACCCATTCCCGGATGCCGAGCTAGAAGAGATTTTGCGTTCCTATAGCAATATTGAAGATATTATCTGGTGTCAGGAAGAGCCGATGAATCAGGGCGCCTGGTATAGCAGCCAGCATCATATGCGCCATGTAATACAGCGGTTGATGCCGCAGCTAAACATTAGCTATGTGGGCCGTGAAAGTTCAGCGGCACCCGCAAGCGGATATATGTCTGTTCATTTAGAAGAACAGAAGAAATTTATTAATCAAGCATTAACCTTAGACTCTTAAAAAACCAGGAATAGATTAATGGCCATTGAAATTAAGGCACCTACCTACCCAGAATCTGTGCAAGAAGGCACGTTGGCGACTTGGCACAAAAATGTTGGCGACAGCGTTAACCGCGATGACCTGATTGTCGATATTGAAACCGACAAAGTGGTTCTTGAAGTTGTGGCACCGGCAACCGGTATCCTGACTGAAGCCCTCAAAGCTGAAGGCGATATTATTCTTAGCAATGAAGTGATTGCACGCATTGAAGAGGGTCAGGGCGAGGCAGCCAGTACTGCAGCAGCTCCAGCAGCCAAACAGGAAGAGGCAGATGTGCAGATTGCAGACATCTTGGTTAACCCTGCGGCGAAAAAGCTTGCGGATGAGCGCAATATTGATTTGGCTCAGGTGGTGGGCACTGGCAAAGGTGGCAGAATTACCAAAGAAGATGTGGTTAATTTCACTCCGGCAGCAGCGCCAGAACCGGCTGCAGCACCTGCCGCGGCAACCATTGCGGAAGAAGCAATGCCAGCCGGTGAGCGTGTTGAGCGCCGTGTGGCCATGACCAGAATGCGTTCGCGCATTGCCGAGCGTCTACTGGATGTGACGCAGACTACGGCCTCATTGACTACCTTTAACGAAGTGGATATGTCCGCTCTGATGGGCCTGCGCAAACAGTACCAGGATGAATTTACCAAAACCCACAATGGCACCAGACTGGGTTTTATGGGTTTCTTTGTCAAAGCGGCGGTAGAGGCCCTGAAACGCTTCCCGCTGGTCAATGCCTCTATTGATGGCACTGATATTGTTTACCATGGTTTTCAGGATATTGGTGTGGCCGTATCCACCGACCGCGGTCTGGTGGTTCCAGTATTGCGCAATGCAGAGAATATGAGCATTGCCACTGTCGAGAACAGCATTGGTGATTACGCTGGCAAGGCTCGCGATGGCAAGCTAAGCATTGAAGAGATGACTGGCGGTACGTTCACAATTACTAACGGTGGCGTTTATGGGTCATTGCTTTCAACGCCCATTATCAATCCACCACAGACGGCGATTTTGGGTATGCACACCATTCAGCAGCGTCCGGTAGCGGTTAATGGTCAGGTTGAGATACGCCCAATGATGTATCTGGCACTGTCCTATGATCACCGTCTGATTGACGGCAAGGAAGCGGTACAATTCTTGGTTGCGATTAAGCAGTTAATTGAAGATCCAGCCAAGATTTTACTTGAAATTTAACACGTAAGTTATTGATAAATAGGTATTCAGATGTCAGATAAATATGATGTTGTGGTAATTGGTAGTGGCCCCGCTGGCTATGTGGCCGCGATTCGCGCTGCCCAGCTGGGGCTTAAAACTGCCTGTATCGAGAAGTGGCAAAACGATGAAGGCAAGGGCGTTAATGGCGGTACCTGCTTGAATGTAGGCTGTATTCCCTCCAAAGCGCTGCTGGATAGCTCGTACAAGTACCATGAAGCCAAGGAAGACCTAGGTATTCACGGTATCAGCACCAAAAGTGTGGCGATGGATATTCCTGCCATGCTGGCGCGCAAAAACAAAATAATTAATCAGCTGACTGGCGGTATTGCTGGCCTGTTTAAAGCCAATGGCGTGACCGCGCTGTACGGCACAGGCAAGCTGCTGGCAGGCAAGAAAGTTGAGCTCACCGCCAATGATGGCGCAGTGTCTGTGATTGAAGCGGGCAATGTGATTCTGGCTTCTGGGTCATTGCCTATCGACATTCCTGTGGCCAAGGTTGATGGCGACCTGATTGTGGATTCCACCGGTGCCCTGGAAATTGGCGAAGTACCCAAGCGTTTGGGTGTGATTGGCGCTGGCGTTATTGGTCTGGAGCTGGGCTCTGTATGGAACCGTCTGGGTTCAGATGTGGTTCTGCTGGAGGCCATGGAAGACTTCCTGGCGATTATGGATAAAGCAGTTGCCAAAGAATCTAAAAAGATCTTTACCAAGCAGGGTCTGGATATTCGTCTGGGTGCGCGAGTGACTGGTACCGAGATCAAAAAGGGCGCTGTTGAAGTGACCTTTATGACCGCCGATGGCTCTGAGCACAAAGAAACCTTCGACAAGCTGATTGTCTGTGTAGGCCGCCGGGCCTTTACCGACGGTCTGCTGGCAGAAGATAGCGGTGTGCAGCTGGATGAGCGCGGAACAGTATTTGTTAATGATCAATGTGCCACCAATGTTTCTGGCGTGTACGCCATTGGCGATCTGGTGCGTGGCCCCATGCTGGCCCACAAAGGTTCAGAAGAGGGCGTAATGGTTGCCGAGATTATCGCCGGCCACAAAGCTCAGATGAACTACGATATTGTGCCCAATGTGATCTACACCCACCCAGAGGTTGCCTCTGTGGGCCAGACCGAAGAGCAGATTAAAGCGGCAGGGGAGCCATACAACGTAGGTGTGTTCCCATTTGCAGCCAGTGGCCGCGCAATGGCCGCCAACGATACCGATGGAATGGTAAAAATTATTGCCCATGCTGATACCGACCGCATACTGGGTTGCCATATTGTTGGCCCCAGTGCTGCTGACTTGGTGCAGCAAGTGGCAATTGCAATGGAGTTTGGCTCCAGTGCAGAAGATTTAGGTATGACCGTATTTGGTCACCCGACTCTGTCGGAAACCGTGCATGAGGCAGCGCTGGCTGTGAATGGTTCTGCCATTCATATCGCCAATCGCAAGCGTCGTTAAGCCCAGTTAACAGTACCTTTTGACTCCCAGGCCAAAAGGTCTGGGGAAACATCCATCCGCAACATTTAACGGGAAGATAAGTATGAACCTGCACGAATATCAGGGTAAGCAGCTATTTGCTGAGTACGGACTGCCAGTGTCTAAGGGCATTGCTGCAGAAACCGCACAGGAAGCCGCAGCTGCTGCCGATACTATCGGTGGCGACAAATGGGTTGTTAAAGCCCAGGTCCACGCTGGAGGCCGAGGTAAGGCTGGCGGCGTAAAGCTGGTTAGCTCCAAAACTGAAATTGAAGAGTTTGCCAACAACTGGCTGGGCAAAAACCTGGTGACCTACCAGACCGATGCCAATGGCCAGCCGGTCAGCCGTATTCTGGTTGAGACCTGCACCGATATTGACCAAGAGCTGTATCTGGGCGCTGTGGTCGATCGCGCGACTCGTCGTATTATCTTTATGGCCTCCACCGAAGGCGGTGTTGAGATCGAGAAAGTTGCAGAAGAGACTCCCGAAAAAATTCTTAAAGCCATTATCGACCCTCTGACAGGCGCACAGCCTTATCAGGGCCGTGACCTAGCATTTAAGCTGGGCCTTAAAGGCGTGCAGATTAAGCAGTTTGTGCAGATCTTTATGGGTCTGGCAAAAATGTTTAAAGAGAAAGATCTTGAGCTACTGGAAATTAACCCACTGGTTATCACCGACGAAGGCAACCTTCATTGCCTGGATGCCAAAGTGATTATTGATGGCAACGCCATGTACCGTCAGCCAGCCATTAAAGAAATGCATGACCCCTCACAGGAAGATGCCCGTGAAGCGCATGCCGCTTCATTTGAGCTGAACTATGTTGCCCTGGACGGCAATATTGGTTGCATGGTCAACGGCGCTGGTCTAGCCATGGGTACCATGGATATTGTGCATCTGCACGGTGGTTCACCAGCCAACTTCCTCGACGTAGGTGGCGGTGCAACCAAAGAACGCGTTGTAGAAGCGTTTAAAATTATTCTTTCCGACAGCAATGTTAAAGCCGTACTGATCAATATTTTTGGCGGTATTGTGCGCTGTGACCTGATTGCCGACGGTGTGATTGGCGCAGTAGAAGAGGTAGGCGTAAAGATTCCAGTAGTAGTTCGCCTCGAAGGCAACAATGCCGAACTGGGTACTAAAAAGCTGGCCGAATCCGGCCTCGCCATTATCGCAGCAACCAGCCTCACGGATGCCGCACAACAAGCTGTTAAAGCCGCAGGAGGTAACTAATATGTCTATCTTAATCAATAGTGACACAAAGGTTATCTGTCAGGGCTTTACCGGTGGCCAAGGTACTTTCCACTCAGAGCAAGCGCTTGAGTATGGTACAAAAATGGTTGGTGGCGTAACCCCAGGTAAGGGCGGCACAAAGCATCTAGGTCTGCCAGTATTTGACACCGTAGCAGAGGCCGTAGAAGCCACAGGCGCCGAAGCCTCGGTTATCTATGTGCCTGCACCATTCTGTAAAGACTCTATTCTGGAAGCGGCTAATGCTGGCCTAAAGCTGGTCGTCTGTATTACAGAAGGCATTCCCACGCAGGATATGCTCGACTGCAAAGTGGTTTGTGACACATTGGGCGTACGCCTGATTGGACCAAACTGCCCAGGTGTTATCACCCCAGGCGAATGCAAGATCGGTATTATGCCCGGTCATATTCATCTGCCCGGCAAAGTCGGCATCGTATCTCGTTCAGGTACGCTGACCTATGAAGCGGTTAAGCAGACTACAGATTATGGTTTTGGTCAGTCTACCTGCGTAGGTATTGGTGGCGACCCCATCCCGGGTTCCAGCTTTATTGATATTCTTGCGCTATTTGAAAAAGACCCAGCCACTGAAGCCATCGTAATGATCGGTGAGATTGGTGGTACTGCTGAAGAAGAAGCAGCGGCTTATATCAAAGCCAATGTCACCAAACCTGTTGTGTCTTATATTGCCGGTGTTACCGCACCTGCAGGTAAGCGTATGGGCCATGCTGGTGCGATTGTTTCTGGCGGTAAAGGTACTGCAGATGAGAAGTTTGCGGCGCTGGAAGATGCTGGTGTTAAGACGGTTCGTAGTTTGGCTGATATTGGTAATGGCCTGAAAGAAATTACTGGTTGGTAAGGTTTTTCTTTGCATGTAAAGAAGCGGCTTTCGGGCCGCTTTTTTTATGTGTGGGATTTTTACTGGCTTTACCATGCCCCTGTTATCTCGACCGCAGGGAAAGATCTCTTTCCAGTTGGCACCGAACCCCTATAGTCCCTGATGATGCCCTAGCGATCCGACGTTAAAGCTGTATGGTTAGAAGAGCAGGAAAGATCACAATAAGCTAAATATTTAAACCACGCATTTGACTTCCAAACCACTGAGGTAGCTATTCAACAATACCGACATGAACAACGAAGCTGCTTAATGACTCTAAAATGGCTAATTAAAGCTATAAGCTTCTCCTGCTAACCTCTGTGTGTAGTTTAGGCTGTAGGAGTTG
>CAXAJC010000071.1:0-9250 GCA_963969005.1 uncultured Cellvibrionales bacterium
CGGTGACGTTTGTCCCAGATGAATGACTGTCCACGACAGAACCCGGCTTATCGGTCAACTTAGTTATTGTTGTAATGCGAAAAGGACTGGCGAGAGGTTGCCGGTCCTTTTTGTTTTTTGCTCTGTGCAATGACTATTTTTTATTTCTTTTTGATCTAAAACGCTCTAGAAAATAAATTAATTGTTCTTAAAACCCCTAAAAGCTAGAAGTTACTTTAACTTGTAGCCTTACTGCCATGTTTTATATTGTGAATTATTTCTCGCTTTTTTAGCCCCCTGCAGCAAAGTTTAAATATTCTCGGAACCTACTGATTTTATTCACTTTTTTAGTATTCCCCTGGCATTGACATTGACCCGCGATCACCATAATCTGCACAGATGGGTAAAAGTGGCGAAAAGTGGCATATTTAGGTTTCTAAGTGGGCCAATAGTGGAGCAAAAGGGGTAAAAGTGTTTAGAGGTAGCGATCCAATCAATATGGATACCAAGGGCCGGATGGCAATTCCGACCCGCTACCGTGCTCTGCTCGAAGATATTTGCTCCAACGACCTGGTTATCACCATAGATATGAAGTCTACCTGTTTGACCCTCTCGCCGCTTCCGGAATGGAAAAAATTCGAAGAAAAGGTCGCCTCACTGCCGGCAATGGATGAGTTGGGCGAAATGCTCAGTCGTTTTGTTGTGGGCCAGGCTAAAGATCTGCAGGTGGACGGCAGCGGCAGAATATTAATACCCACAGAATTGCGCGGTTACGCCGAGCTTGAGAAAAAGCTGGTACTGGTGGGCCGCACCCAGCGTCTGGAGATCTGGTCAGAAGATAACTGGAACGCTGAGCGAGAGAAGTCTCAGGAAAATTATCGCAGCATGTTGGTCGACAAGGACAACATGTCCGATGCGCTTAAAAATCTGTCTTGGTAAGGGGTCTGCATGAGCAATGCTGAACAGACTGCACATACAACAGTGTTACTGCATGAGGCAGTTGATGCGCTGGTGACAGATACCGATGGTTTTTATGTTGATGGCACCTTCGGTCGTGGCGGACACACAGCGGAGCTGTTGGGCAGATTGTCAGATCAGGGGTCGGTATTAGCGATTGATAAAGATCCTCAGGCTATCTCTGCAGGTCAGCAGCGTTTTGCCAAAGATGCCAGATTGCAGTTGTTTCATGGCAGCTTTGCAGATTTGCAAAAAGTTGCCGCCGAGATGGGCAAGACTGGTGAAATATCCGGCGTGCTGCTTGATCTGGGTGTTTCCTCCCCCCAGCTGGATCAAGCGGAGCGAGGATTTAGTTTTATGCGCGATGGGCCATTGGATATGCGCATGGATACCAGTCGAGGGCTGTCGGCAGCTGAGTGGATTGCGGCGGCCGATGAGCAGGACATTGCTCGGGTGATTAAAGAATATGGCGAAGAGCGCTTTGCTCGACGCATGGCCAGTGCGGTGGTTAAGGAGCGAGTTAAGGCGCCAATTACAGGCACTGTGCAGCTGGCTGGCATACTCGCCGCGGCCCATCCAGCCTGGGAGCGCGGCAAGCACCCGGCGACCAAGGCATTTCAGGCGATCAGAATATTTATTAATCGCGAACTGGAAGACCTTGAGGATCTGCTGGCTCAGATTATTGATAATTTAAAAGTGGGTGGTCGCCTGGTGGTTATCAGCTTCCACTCTCTCGAAGATCGGCGAGTTAAACGGTTTATTCGCGATCAGGAGCAGGGTATTAAGTTGCCCAAGAATCTGCCAATCAGAGATGTTGATCGCGGTGTGCGTTTGGTCAAGGTTGGCAAGGCGATTAAACCTGCTGTGACAGAGGTTGATGGCAATATCAGGTCGCGCAGTGCGGTGATGCGTATCGCTGAAAGAGTGGCCTGAGTTGTCTGCCGCTGGCACGTTGCGATTGGGTTTGCTGTGGATGTTAGTGCTGGTAAGTGCTGTCTCTGTGGCTTTGGTCAGCCACCTCTGCCGCCAGCAGTATGCAGAGCTGATGGCGCTGCAGCGCGAGGCCAGCCAGATGGACGAGGACTACGGCAAATATCTGTTGGAGCAGAGTGCCTGGGGTTCGCTGCAACGCATTGAGACTAAGGCGGTGCAGGAGTTGAAGATGCGAAGTCCGCGGCCAGATGAAATATTAATGGTGAAGCCTGATTAGGTCGGGTTTGCCGATTTAGCCGCTTAGCGGTTTGTTATAGAGCACTGCTCTTATTTATTTTTAAAAGGGAAAAGCAGCACAGTGGCCAAAAAACCGGTACAGAAAGTTATACCGCGCTGGCGTTACTATTTAGTGATGGCTGGACTGGTCGCTCTGCCATTTGTGGTCGCTGCCAAAATAGCTGAGTTGCAGGTTATGCCCAGTGAAGAAAAGGGCGCTGATTTTCTGCAAACCCAGGGCGATGATCGCTCAATTCGCAATGAAGTTATTCCCGCCTACAGAGGTTTGATCACCGATCGCAATGGTGAGCCTCTGGCGATGAGTATTCCAGTGACCACGGTCACAGCCAACCCCCAGCATATTGATCAGCTGGCAGATGCTGATGATGTAGCCCGTCTGGCTCAGACATTAAATATTCCTGTGGCGCAATTTAAAGCCCGTTTGCAGCGCTATCGCAATAAGTCATTTATGGTGCTGGCCAAGCACTTGCTAAGTACTGAAGCTGAAAAAATTCTTAGGCTGGGTGTACCTGGAGTAGAGGGTGTTCAGGAGTACAAGCGCTTTTATCCCGCCGGTGAAGTTACAGCCCAGTTGGTTGGTTTTACCAATATCGATGATGATGGCCAGGAGGGCATGGAGCTTGCTTATAACCAGTGGTTAACCGGTGAAGCTGGCTCCAAAAAAGTGGTTAAAGATCGCGCTGGTCGTATTATCAAGGATATTTCTCTGACCAAACCAGCCCGCTCCGGTGAGTCCCTGCGACTGAGTATTGATCTGCGGGTGCAGTACGCGGCTTACCGCGCTCTCAAAGCGTCTGTGCAGAAGCATCAGGCCAAGTCGGGTTCTGTTGTGGTGCTGGATGTAGAGACTGGCGAAGTGTTGGCAATGGCCAATCAGCCATCCTTTAACCCCAACGATCGTCGTAACTTGCGTCGCGATTCGGTTCGCAATCGCGCTATGACCGATATGATGGAGCCTGGGTCTACGGTTAAGCCCTTTACTTTGCTGGCAGCACTGGAGAGCGGCAAGTTTAAGCCTGACACTATTATTCAGACCAGTCCTGGCTATTACAAAGTGGCCTATAAGACTTTTGTCGACAGTAAAAATTACGGTCCTCTGAATCTCGCCGGCATTCTGACCAAGTCGAGTCAGGTTGGCACCACCAAGCTAGCATTGGAGATGAATCCGGATGCGACTCGTGGGTTGTTTGAGCGAGTTGGCTTTGGTGAAGGTCTGGGCAGCGGTTTCCCTGGAGAGACGGCAGGCAGTTTGCCCGGCTATAGAAACTGGGATCCGCTTACTCAGGCAACCTTTGCCTTTGGTTATGGCCTCAGCGTGTCCTCATTGCAGATGGCGCGAGCCTACGCGGTGTTAGCGAATAATGGCCTGCGCCGTGAGGTGTCGTTGCTAGCTGTTGATGAGATACCAGAGGCGGAACGAGTTGCCGATGAGCGCTGGGTAAGAGAAATTCGCCATATGCTGCAGACAGCTACCAGTGCCGCAGGTACAGGTAAGCGGGCAATGATCGATGGCTATTCTGTTGGCGGCAAGACGGGAACTCTACATAAAACCAAGGCCACTGGTGGCTATGATGACAGTCGCTATATGTCTGTATTTGCCGGTCTGTCCCCAGTGGATAACCCCCGGCTTGTGACCATAGTAGTGGTCGATGAGCCTAGTGGTGGCAGTTACTTTGGCGGATTGGTGGCAGCACCGGTTTTTTCTGATGTCACGGGCAATGCATTGCGTTTGCTACAGGTGACGCCAGACCAGTTAGATGTTAATCGCACTGTTGCTGACGTTCAAAAAGCCTCGAAAAAGCGGGAGGACTCATGATGAGCCTGTCGCAAAAGTGGACTATGACCCTAGAGGCTCTAATCGCAGATTTTGCCGATCTGGATAATTGTCCGGCAGTGGCGATTGAAGGTGTTAGTCTGGATAGTCGTCAGGTGCAGCCAGGGGATCTGTTTGTTGCTGTTAAAGGCCTTGATACAGATGGCACCGCCTATATACCCCAAGCGGTTGAGCACGGTGCGGTTGCAGTGCTGGTTGAAAAAGATCAGCACGTAGCAGAGCTGGTTGAAAGTCTGATTGATGGTGCCAATATCACAGCGCCTGTGATTGCCATTGAAAATCTTAGCGAATATATTTCCGATATTGCCGGTACTTTTTACGGTCAGCCCTCTGGGGCAATGGCCATTACCGGGATTACAGGTACCAATGGCAAAACCACCTGTTCCAGATTGCTAGCGGAGTTGTGGGAAGCATTGCCTGAAGCTACCAACCCAGGCCCCAGTGCTTTTATTGGCACCATGGGTTACGGCATGGTGCGCGATACTGGTTATCGGGCCATGCATGATGCGGCCAGTAGGTCTGCGCATTCAGGTATCACTGATACAGGTTTGACCACCCCAGATGCAGTGGCAATGCAAAGAATTCTAGCGGAGCTGCGCAGCAAAGGCGCCAGTAATGTGGCCCTTGAAGTGTCTTCCCACAGTCTGGTACAGGGGCGAGTTGCCGGTGTGCAGTTTAATACTGCAGTGTTTACCAATTTAAGCCGCGATCATCTCGATTATCACGGCGACCTTAAGTCTTATACTGCGGCCAAGGCCAGATTGTTTGCCATGCAGGGTTTGCAGAATGCTGTTATCAATATCGATGATTCTGTCGGGCGTTTGATTCTGGCAAATCTCAATCCTGAGATTAAGTCGGTTAGCTATAGCCTTGAAGATCCTGCGGCCGATGTTTATTGCTCGACTATTGGCCTTTCCCCCGAAGGCTTGCGCGCCAGTGTTATTACCCCCTGGGGCAACGGTGAAATTCATTCACCCCTGCTGGGTAAGTTTAACCTGTCAAATTTGTTGGCGGTGATCGCTGCTGCGGCAGTTCAGGGTATTGATTTTGATCATATTCTCCATGCTCTGCCAAAGCTTTGCGCTGTTCCTGGTCGCATGGAGCTGGTGGCCAGTTCTGAGCCAGCGGTGATTGTGGATTATGCCCATACCCCAGATGCTTTGGAAAAAGCCCTGCAAGCTCTGCGTGTGCATTGCAGTGGCAGGCTTTGGGTGGTGTTTGGCTGCGGTGGTGATAGAGATATTGGCAAGCGCGCCGAGATGGGCGAAATCGCCCAGCGCTGTGCAGACCATATGGTGGTTACTAGTGACAATCCGCGCACTGAATCTCCAGATCAAATTATTCAGCATATTCTTGAGGGTACCAGTCGTGAGGTAATCGTCGAGTCAGATCGGCGCACTGCTATTCGTCTGGCTATTTCGATGGCGGACAAAAATGATGTGGTCTTGATTGCTGGAAAAGGGCACGAGGACTACCAGATATTAGGTGCGCAGCGTTTGCCTTTCAGCGATCAGGCAGAGGCGCGTCTGGCACTGCGCGAGATTGAAGAGCGCAGCCATACCGAGACTGGGGGTGATCTGTGATTCCCCAGATGAGACTCACCGATGCCGCAGTGCGCTTTGGTGGTACTTTATTAAACCCAGACTGTCATTTTGAAGCGGTTTCTATTGATAGCCGCAATATTAAAGACGGCGACCTATTTGTGGCTGTGGTGGGTGAGCGGTTTGATGGCCATCAGTTTTTAGCTGATGCAGCCACCAGAGCCAGTGGTCTGGTAGTTTCCGCAGCCGACAAAACATTGCCGCTGCCCCAGTGGGTGGTCGAGGATACCACCATGGCTCTGGGCCAGCTGGCGCAGATGAGAGCGGAGGCTTATACCGGGACACTGATTGCGATAACTGGCAGTACTGGCAAGACCTCTGTAAAAGAGTTAACTGCTGCGATTCTGCGTCACTGTGGCACAGTGCATGCCACTGCAGGCAATCTTAATAACCATATTGGTGTGCCTCTGACAGTGCTATCGATGGGCGCAGATACGGAATTTGCCGTGATTGAGATGGGCGCTAGCGCCGTTGGTGAGATTGGTTATCTGTGTTCAGTGGCTGCGCCGGATATTGCTCTGATTAACAATGTGCAGTCTTCCCATATTGAAGGCTTTGGTTCTGTTGAGGCGGTGGCTGCGGCCAAGGGTGAAATCTACACTGGCCTCAAACCTGCTGGTATAGCAGTGCTAAACCTGGATCAGCCCTGGTGCGATGGCTGGCGTGATCTGATCGATGGCAAGCCCTGTCTGACTTTCTCTCTGAGCGATCAGCAGGCAGATATTAGTGCGGCAGATGTACAGCTGCAGGCCAACGGCTGCTATAGCTTTGTCCTGAGCGTCAAACTGTTGTCCAATCAGCCGGCTCTGCGACAGCAGGTGCAGCTGTCGATTCCTGGCTTGCATGCAGTCAACAATGCACTGGCAGCCTCAGCCTGTACCCTGGCAGCAGGAGCTACATTACCGCAGATTGCTGCTGGCCTTGCCTCCGTTACTCCTATTGCTGGGCGCCTTGAAGTTAAACCTCTAGCGGGCGGTGGTGCTGTGATTGACGACAGCTACAACGCCAGCCCCAGTTCATTTGAAGCTGCTATTGATGTGTTGGCCGAGCGCAGTGGCCGTCGGGTTGTGGTGATGGGCGATATGGGGGAGTTGGGGGATAACAAAATACAGATGCATCGGCAGGTGGGACTCTATGCCTCCCAGTCTGATATTGATGGGTTTTATTCAGTGGGTGATTTAAGTGCAACTGCCGCCGAGGCATTTGGTGGTGATCATCACAGTACTAAAGACGACTTAATTGCAGCGCTCTTTGGAGAGTTGCAGCGATCTCAGTCAAATAACAGCGATATCACCTTTCTGGTGAAGGGTTCGCGAAGTTCAGGCATGGAAAAAATTGTAGACAGGTTACTAAGCAGAGGTGAAGTTTAATGTTGTTATGGCTGGCAGATTATTTAAGTCAATTTTATAGTGCTTTTTCAGTGGTGCAATATCTTACATTGAGAGGCATTTTGTCGGTATTGACTGCTCTGGCAATCTGTCTGATTGCCGGGCCTGTGGTTATTCGCCAGCTTAATCGTCTGCAGATGGGGCAGGCTATTCGCACCGATGGCCCCCAGAGCCACCTGAGTAAAGCTGGCACGCCTACCATGGGCGGCGCGCTGATTCTGCTGGCTATTTTTATCAGCACCTTGCTATGGGCTGATCTTGGCAACCGTTATGTATGGGTGGTTGTAGCGGTCACTTTTACCTTTGGCTTGATTGGCTGGGTTGATGATTACCGCAAGGTGGTGGAGAAAAACCCCCGTGGCTTGCCCGGTCGCTGGAAATACTTCTGGCAGTCAATCTTTGGTTTTGCCGCTGCGGCATTTCTTTTTTACAGCGCGCAAAGCCCCGCTGAAACTGAACTGATTGTGCCGTTCTTCAAAAACGTCGCGCTAGCCATGGGCCCCTTTTATATTCTGCTGACTTACTTTGTGATTGTGGGTACCAGCAATGCGGTCAATCTGACCGATGGACTCGATGGACTGGCAATTCTGCCTACAGTGCTGGTCGCCGGTGCTCTGGGCATTATTGCCTACCTGACTGGCAACTATCAGTTTGCCAGCTATCTGCATATTCCCTATATCAGTGGCGCTGGTGAGCTGTTGATCTTTACCGCGGCTCTCTGTGGTGCCGGGCTTGGTTTTTTGTGGTTCAACACCTATCCCGCCATGGTATTTATGGGCGATGTGGGTGCGCTGGCGCTGGGTGCTGCCCTCGGGGTTGTGGCTGTGATTGTGCGCCAGGAAATTGTGCTGCTGATTATGGGTGGCGTGTTTGTGATGGAAACATTGTCGGTCATTATTCAGGTAGTGTCCTTTAAGCTGACTGGCAAGCGTATTTTTCGTATGGCACCGCTGCACCATCATTATGAATTAAAAGGCTGGCCAGAGCCCCGCGTGATTGTGCGCTTCTGGATTATTACGGTAATGCTGGTGCTGTTTGGCCTGGCGACATTAAAGCTACGGTAAATATGGATTCGTTAATGGCAGATTTAATCGCGACTAATCGCAAAACAGCTATCCTTGGCATGGGTGCCACGGGATTGTCTGTAGCGCGCTTTTTGTCGTCTCAAGATCTGCCATTTGTATTTGCTGACAGTCGTGCGCAGCCTCCCCAGCTGCAGGAAGTGAAAGATAATTATCCACACACTAGAGTCGTACTTGGTGATTTTGATGCTGACCTGCTAGTCAATATGGATCGCGCTGTTATCAGCCCTGGTATCTCGCTAAACGAGCCAGCTATTGTTGCGGCCCGTGAGAAGGGTGTTGAACTGGTCGGTGATCTGGAGTTGTTTCTTGAGCATGCCAAGGCGCCGGTTATTGCGATTACCGGTTCCAATGGCAAAAGTACAGTGACCACATTGCTGGGTGAAATGGCAGTCGCCAGTGGCCTGTCTGTTGGGGTTGGCGGTAATTTGGGCACGCCTATGCTGGATCTGCTCGACGATAAGCTGGAGCTCTATATTCTCGAGCTGTCGAGCTTCCAGTTGGAGCTTCTCAACGACAGTCGCGGTGCCATTGTGGCACTGCTCAATATCTCTGCGGACCATATGGATCGCTACGAGGGTCTGCCCCAGTACCATGCTGCCAAGCATCGCATTTTCCGCGGTGCCAGCAAGGTGGTGGTCAATCGCGAAGATGTGTTGACCAAACCGCTAATATCCTCACAGATAAGTCTTAGCAGCTTTGGCCTTAATCAACCCGACTTGGGTGATTTTGGTATTTTGCAGGGGCTTGAAGAGGGCTATCTGGCCTATGGTATCGAGCGCCTGCTGCCAATTGCTGATTTGGCGCTTAAAGGCTCCCACAATATTGCCAATGGGTTGGCTGCTCTGGCACTGGGTTATGCTGTAGATCTGCCAATGCAACCGATGCTGGAATGTTTGAAAACCTTCAAAGGTCTGCCCCATCGCTGCGAAAATATCGCCGAGGTTGGTGGAGCTCTATATATAGATGATTCCAAGGGCACCAATGTGGGTGCCACTGTGGCCGCGCTTAATGGATTGGGTGTAGCAGGGCGCAAAAATCTTGTTTTGATTGCTGGCGGTCAGGGCAAGGATCAGGACTTTTCGGCACTTAAACCGGCAGTATCCAAATTTGTTAAACAGGCTTTCTGTTTGGTGAAGATGGCGGCCAGATTGCCTCCGTACTTAATGATACTTGCGA
>CAXAJC010000072.1:0-9250 GCA_963969005.1 uncultured Cellvibrionales bacterium
ATATTGTCGATCGTGCACTGGATGTGTTTGGCGCGCCCGTCTACGTGCGCCACGAGGTTGTGCACAATAAATTTGTGGTGGATGGTTTGCGCAATCGCGGTGCCGTGTTTGTCGAGGAGTTGGATGAAATTCCTGATGATGTGATTGTGATTTTTAGTGCTCATGGGGTATCTCAGGCGGTGCAGAATGAGGCAGCTCGGCGCAATCTTAAAGTCTTTGACGCCACTTGTCCCCTGGTAACCAAGGTTCATATTGAGGTGACCAAGTATGCGCAAGAGGGTATGGAATGTGTGCTGATTGGCCATCAGGGTCACCCTGAAGTTGAGGGTACCATGGGGCAGTACGACCTCTCGACGGGTGGTGTGATCTATCTGGTTGAGAATGAGCAGGATGTTCTAGCCCTGGAGGTCAATGACCCGTCCAAGCTGGCTTTTGTGACTCAGACGACTCTGTCCATGGACGACACTGCTGTGGTTATTGATGCCCTGAGACAGAAATTTCCCCTGATAAAGGGACCCCGCAAAGATGATATTTGCTATGCCACCCAGAATCGTCAGGATGCGGTGAAGCAGCTAGCCATAGAGACTGATTTGGTGTTGGTTGTAGGCTCTGTGGCAAGCTCAAATTCCAATCGCCTGCGCGAGCTGGCTGAACGTTGTGGCTGTCAGGCCTATCTGATCGACGGACCCCAGGATATCCAGCCAGACTGGTTGCACAGTGCCGGAGCCATCGGCATCACCGCTGGCGCTTCAGCACCAGAGGTGTTGGTAAAAGATGTGATTAGCCGGCTGGTTGAGCTGGGTGCCACCGCCCCTCAGGAGCTGGACGGTGTGGTGGAAAACATCAGTTTCTCCCTTCCTAGGGAATTACGCCTTTAGTCGCAGTTTGCAATATGACTGAATAGCGCTTTGGTTGACGGGTCAAACTCCGCGGTCTCTGCATTGTCACCCAATAGCTCATTGGCCATTTTCTTGCCTAGCTCCACGCCCCATTGATCGAATGAATTAATATTCCAGATGCTGCCCTGTACAAATACCTTGTGCTCGTAGAGCGCAATCAATGCGCCAAAGTTTTTCGGCGACAGGCGGTCCAGTATCAAGGTATTGGAGGGCTTGTTGCCCGGATAATATCTGTATTGTTGCCCCTCTGGTGCCGCCTGCCCGGTCATTAGTGCAGAGGATTGAGCAAGCATATTGCCCAGCAGCACCCGGTGATGATTGTCGTTGCTGAGATTATCTTTAGCGGCGGCAATAAAGTCGATGGGCACTGTTCTGGTGCCCTGATGCAACAGCTGGAAAAAGGCATGTTGGCCATTGGTGCCGGTCTGGCCCCAGAGGATGGCACCAGTGTCATAGTCCACCGTCTCGCCATTTAATGTTGTTGCTTTGCCGTTGCTTTCCATATCGAGTTGTTGCAGATAGGAGGGTAGCAATAGCAGACGTTCGCAATAGGGAATTACTGCTGTGGACTCGGCCTTGAGAAAATTGCTGTACCAGATTCCCAGCAGAGCCATGATCACCGGCATATTGGTGTCCAGCGGTGCATTTTGAAAGTGCAGATCCATTTCTCGGGCGCCGGCCAGCATTTGCTCAAACTGCTCATAGCCAATGCTTATGGCAATAGAGAGTCCGATGCTCGACCAGAGTGAATAGCGACCACCGACCCATTCAGCAAACTCAAGAATCTGATCTTTAGGTATGCCATAGGCAATGGCATTGGCCGGGTTGGCGGTCAGGCCAACAAAGTGGCTGCTGCTCTGGGCATTGCCTAGGCCCAGAGTTTGCTGAAACCAGTCAATGGCAGTTTGAGCATTTAATAATGTTTCCTGAGTGGTAAAGGTCTTGCTCGCCAGGGCGACTAATGTGGTTTCCGGGTCGAGTTTTTTAAGCAGGGTTAAAATCTCTGCACCATCGACATTGGAAATAAAGTAGACATTGATATCCGCGTGGGCAAATTCTTCCAGCGCCGCACAGGCTAGCTTGGGGCCTAGATCAGAGCCGCCAATACCTATATTAACCAGATTTTTAATCCCTTTGCCTGTGCTGCCCAGCCAATCACCGCGACGAATCTTGTCGCTGGTCTGCCTGACTGCCTCTAATTGGCTTTTAACCTGAGCTATTCGCGCTAGCTCCACATCACTGGCCGCATCCTGTGACTCGGCGCGCAGCGCAGCATGGAGAACTGCGCGGTTCTCGGTGCTATTAATGGGGTCGCCAGCAAACATGGCGGCGCGATGTGATTGCAGCTGTGATTGCTCGGCCAGAGCCAGCAGTTCTGTCCAAATAGAATCACTTAGCAGATTTTTGGAAAAATCCAGATACAACTCACCACTGCTTGCTGAATATTGCTCGGCTCGCTGTGGATTGGCCGCAAATAGCTTGGCAATATTAAGCTCGGCGGCACCGTTAGCTGCCTGTTGCAGGTTTGACCATGCGGGAGTGGATGTGGGTGAGTAGAGTGTATCATTCATCTGCAGCTTATTTCCTGTATGAGACTGATTGTTTAAGGCGTAAACTTAAGTGTATTGATTAACACCTGTCATTAAAACTAAATGTAATTAAATTACAATATTCAATCATAATTCGCATTATTTATGGCCAATTTATGTAATTTTGTTACAATTACGCAACTACTGTTTTGGAGCCATTATGGGCAAGATTAATCCCCAAGTTGCCGCGGTAACGCAGCGTATTATAGAGCGCAGCGCTACATTGCGTGACGATTATTTACGACAGATCGCTGAGGACCATAACAATCGCCCGGAAAGGGGCAAATTAAGCTGTGGCAACCTTGCACACGGCTTTGCCGCCTGCGGTGAGGAGGACAAAAATAGTCTGCGCATGATGGAAGCGGGCAATATGGCAATTGTCACTGCTTACAACGATATGCTCTCGGCCCATCAGCCCTACGCCACTTATCCGGACAAGCTCAAGCAGGCCATGCGTGAAATTGGCTGCACGGCTCAGGTTGCCGGTGGTGTTCCCGCGATGTGCGACGGTGTGACCCAGGGTCAGGACGGTATGGAATTGAGCCTGTTAAGCCGCGACTTGATCGCACAGTGCACGGCGCTATCGCTGTCTCACCAGATGTTTGACGGTGTATTGGCTCTGGGTATCTGCGACAAGATTGTTCCCGGTCTGGTGATGGGAGTACTGAGTTTTGGTTATCTGCCAGCGTTGTTTGTGCCCGCCGGACCTATGGAGACTGGCCTGCCCAATAAAGAAAAGCAGCGTATCCGCCAACTCTATGCCCAGGGTCAGATTGGCCGTGATGAATTATTGCAGGCGGAGTCAGATTCCTATCACAGTGCTGGTACCTGTACTTTTTATGGCACGGCTAACAGTAATCAAATGGTTCTAGAGGCCATGGGTCTGCAAATGCCTGGTAGTTCATTTGTTAATCCGGAAAATCCCCTGCGTGACAAATTAACTTCGGAAGCCGCTTACCAGCTGGCTCGCATTACTGCGCTGGGTAATGATTATCGCCCGGTGGGTGAGGTTGTTGATGCCCGTGCTGTGGTTAACGGCACTGTGGCGCTCTTGGCCTCCGGTGGCTCTACCAACCATACAATGCATCTGGTGGCCATGGCTCGCTCTGCGGGCATTGTTCTTAACTGGGACGATATCGCTGACTTGAGCGCTGCGGTTCCCCTGCTGGCTCGGGTCTACCCCAATGGTCAGGCCGATGTAAATCATTTCCATGCGGCTGGTGGTACCAGCTGTATGTTCCGTCAGTTGCTGGATGCTGGTTTTATGCATGGCGATGCTAAAACCTCCTGGGGCACAGATTTTTCTGACTTTACTCAGGAGCCAAAACTGGATGCTGACAATAAGATTGTGTGGAGTGAGTCTCCCCAGACTCCTCTGGATACTGAGGTTTTAGCCACAGTTGATAAGCCATTTTCTGCCGAGGGCGGTCTGCGCCTGATGAGCGGTAATCTGGGGCGCGGTGTGATGAAAATCTCTGCGGTGGCACTGGAAAATCAATTGGTTGAAGCACCGGCCATAGTGATCGATGCCCAGGATGATCTGGAGCCATTATTTAAATCAGGCTCTCTGGATAGAGACTGCGTGGTGGTTGTACGCTATCAGGGCCCCAAAGCGCTGGGAATGCCGGAGCTGCACAAACTGATGCCGTTTCTGGGCACATTGCAGGACAAGGGTTTCAAGGTGGCGCTGGTCACTGATGGCCGTATGTCTGGTGCTTCCGGCAAGGTTCCAGCTGCTATTCATCTGGTTCCAGAGGCTGCCTGCGGTGGTCTGCTGGCCAAGGTGCAAGATGGTGATATGTTACGTGTCGATGGTATGACTGGTGAGTTGATGTTTGTTGGTGATGCCGCAGAGTTCGAGGCCCGCGATGATGCGCCTCATCCCAATGCTGGCCAGCGGGGATGTGGCCGTGAATTATTTGCCATTAACCGCGATAGCATCAGCAGTGCGGAGCAGGGTGCTTCCTACCTGTTTGGTGGGGAATAAGCTATGTCAACAAAGTGGAATCTGGTCGCTGATATTGGAGGTACCAATGCGCGATTTTCTGCGCTGTTGGATGATGGCAGCCTGGAAAGTGAGTTTGAGTTTCATCATTCTGTTGAAGAGTATCCACAGTTTGCCGATCTGATTGACGGCTTGCTGGCTGAGATTGCCACGGCCACAGGCTGGGATAATGCGCCAGCTAATGTTTGTTTTGCGGTGGCCTGCCCGGCAGACAATGAAGAGATTTCTTTTACCAACAGTCACTGGCAGTTTACCAAGACTCATCTTAAGCAGTTGCTTGGCTGTGAAAATCTGTCGGTGATTAATGATTTTGAAGCTGTGGCCCATGGTATTACCGAACTAGATGACAGTGATCTGGTTAAAGTGGGTGGCGGTGATGCGGTCAGTACCAAGCCGATTGGTATCCTGGGTGCTGGGACTGGGCTGGGTGTTGCCGGGTTGGTTCAGCGCGCCGATAGCTATGATGTGATTGATACCGAAGGTGGTCATGCAGACTACCCGCCAATTGATGAGATGCAGAGTAAGGTGGTGAATTCACTGCGCGAGCGCTATGGCCGAGTATCTCTAGAGCGCCTGTTATCTGGCAAAGGTATTCTTAATATTTATACTGCTCTGTGCTCTGTCGAAGCAGTTGAGGTTGAATTTGAAACCCCGGCTGAAGTAGTAGCCGCTGCCTTGGATAGGTCGGATAGCAAGGCCCTGCAGACGCTAAATATGTTTTGTGAAGGCATGGGCTCTGCCGCTGGCAATCTGGCTCTTACCTTTGGCGCTAAGGGCGGTATCTATATTGCAGGCGGTGTTATTCCCCGCTTCCAGGAATTTTTTATCAATAGTGGTTTCCGCAGCAAGTTTGAAGACAAAGGTCGCTTTGTCAGCTACTTGCAGCCAATACCAGTTTTTATAGTTGTACGCAGCAATCTCGGCCTTTTGGGTGCGGCGAAGAAGCTACAGCAAATCTAAGGAGTTGTAAGTGAGAAATATTTTAGCTGGTCATTCTGTGATTCCAGTCATTACATTAGATCGAGTGGAAGATGCAGTTCCATTGGCACAGGCATTGGTTGCCGGCGGCCTTAAGATATTGGAAGTGACTCTCAGAACCGAGGCCGCCGTTGAAGGCATTCGTGAGATTGTAAAACATGTACCTGATGCCATTGTAGGTACTGGCACGGTATGCAATGAACAACAGATCAAACTATCTGAAGATCTGGGCTGTCAGTTTATGATCTCCCCCGGCGCAACAGATAAGTTACTGGAAGCCGGGGCGGAATCTTCAGTGCCATTTTTGCCTGGTATTGCTTCGGTGAGTGAGTTGATGCGCGGTATGGAATACGGCCACCGGGATTTTAAATTCTTTCCGGCTGAAGCTGCTGGCGGCACCTCTGTATTAAAAGCATTTGCCGGCCCTTTTGGTGATATAAGATTCTGTCCAACTGGTGGCATTGGCTTGCATAACGTCGTGGAATATTTGGCCCTACCAAATGTATTATGTGTAGGCGGGTCCTGGATTGCGCAGACAAATTTGATTCGTCAGCAGGCCTGGTCTGAAATTGAGACACTGGCGCGAGAAGCAGTTGAGCTTGCGGGCTAGTCTTTAAGCAGTTTTAGTTTGGAATAGACAGTTTGTACATGGTACAAAACTACTGAGGTTTACAATGAGCAGCAATATTGATCTGGTTATTTTCGGCGCCCGCGGCGACCTGTCCAAGCGCAAGTTATTTCCCGCACTTTATCATTTAGATAAAGCTGGCCTGCTAGCTGATAGTGTGCGAATTGCCGGTGTGGCACGGGAGGATATTGACAGTGTTATCTTTATTGAGCAGACCCGCTCGATATTAGAGGCCGCTGTTGGTGAGTCGGAATTGGATGAAACCGTGTGGAAAAGGTTTAGCCATCGATTGCAGTATATACGTATTGATTTTTCTCAGAAAAAACAATTTGGCGCGCTTAAAGAATGGTCGATTGATAAGCGTACTATGGTCTATTACATGGCCACGCCGCCAAGTATTTTTGGCTCTATCTGCAAGCACCTCGATGAGGCAGGCTGTGTGGGTAAGACATCACGTATTGTTCTTGAGAAACCTATTGGCCATGATCTGGAAAGTTCTCAGGAAGTAAATGATACCGTTGGCCGTTACTTTCCGGAACGTAATATTTATCGCATTGACCATTATCTGGGTAAAGAGACAGTACAGAATCTGTTGGCCTTGCGTTTTGCCAACCGGATGATCAACTCCCAGTGGGATAATAGCTGTATTGATCATGTGCAGATCACTGCCGCTGAAACTGTAGGTATTGAGGGTCGCTGGTCCTATTACGATAAAGTGGGACAGCTGCGAGACATGGTTCAGAATCACTTGCTGCAATTGCTATGCATGGTTGCCATGGAGCCGCCAAACTCCCTTGAGGCGGATGAAATTCGCGCAGAAAAAGTCAAGCTGCTCAGAGCACTTAGCCCCATTGATCATGACAATGTGCTCGACGAGGCTGTGCGGGGTCAGTACTCTGCTGGCTGGATTGCTGGCGAGCCTGTGGTAGGCTACATGGAAGAAGAGGGTTGTTCTGGGGATAGCAGTAACAATGAAACCTACGTCGCACTCAAAGTACATATTGATAACTGGCGCTGGACTGGTGTGCCATTCTATCTGCGCACAGGCAAGCGTATGAAAGACAAGGTGACTCAGGTGGTGATTACTTACAAAGACAATCCTCATTCCCTGTTTCCTGAGACCAATAATGAAGCCAATAACCGACTGGTTATTAATCTGCAGCCCAATGAAGGTATTCAGCTGGAGATGGTGTCGAAAAAGCAGAGTCTTAAAGAGCGCATGGGTGTCGAGAAGCGTACTTTGAATCTTGATTTCTTTGATTCGGCTGGTGACTCAAGAATTGCTGATGCCTACGAGCGACTACTGCTTGAAGTGATTAAAGGTGATCAATGGCTATTTGTCAGCCGCGATGAGATTGAAGCATCCTGGCGCTGGTGTGACACATTGCTAGATGCTTGGTCAGATAAGAAAATGGGTACTAAATCTTATAGCGCTGGATCTTGGGGCCCTTCCAAGGCCGAGATCCTGATTGAAAGTGATAACCGTAGTTGGCATGAGGACTAAGCATGGAAATGCTCGAATTTGAAAACACGTCGGCGCTAGATATTGCCCTTGCAGAAAAGGTGGCTGCCATGTTGGCAGCAGATATAGAGTCTTCAGGCACAGGGTCTCTTGTAGTTTCCGGTGGTCGTACTCCAATGGGATTTTTTCACCTGCTGTCTCAGCAGCAATTGGACTGGAGTGCCGTTACGATTACTCTTGCCGACGAACGCTGGGTTGATAATCAGCATAAAGACAGCAATGAGAAACTGGTGCGCGAGAACCTGCTGATCAATGAGGCTCACCGAGCTAACTTTATTGCATTAAAAAACTCAGCTGCAGATGCTACGGATGGCGAGGCCGATCTTGAACATGCGCTGGCGTCTGTTGGGCCGTTTACCGTGGTTATATTAGGCATGGGTGATGATGGTCATACCGCATCTTTATTTCCTGGTGCCGAGGCTTTGGCATTGGGGCTGGATATGAACTCTGGTCGCACAGCTATTGCAGTAACACCGACAGAAGCACCCCATCAGCGTATCAGCATGACATTGCCACGCCTGCTCGATAGCAAGCAGATAATTATTCATATTAGTGGTGCTGGTAAGCAGACTGTTTTGCAGGCCGCCCAAGCTGGTGAGGACATTGCTGAGTTGCCGATTCGAGCTATTTTGAATCAGCAGGCTGCTCCGCTATCTATTTACTGGGCCAAATAAAAAGTATTGGGTTGTTTCTAAGTCGGCCATCCATGGCCTGGGAAGAGACGGTTTTTCAAGCTAGCGAATAACGTCGCCCACTCGAACAATTTTTAACGTATTAGTGCCGCCGTGCACATTGACGAAGTCTCCCTTGGTGATCAGCACCAGATCACCATGGGTTACTGCGCCATATTCACGCAATTTTTCTACTGCCAGGTGGTTCACTTCCGAGGGATCCAGCTGTGATGTATCGAAAGGTACCGGCACCACGCCTTTATACAGCGCAGTGATTTCGCAGGTACCGAGCTTTTCCGCCATGGCGTAAATAGGCAGCGAAGAGGTGATACGTGACATCAGTAATGGTGTAAAGCCAGTCTCGGTCATGCAGATAACGGCCTTCACTCCTTGCAGGTGGTTGGCCACATACATTGCTGAAAGGGCTAGTGATTCATCGATACGCTGGAAGGTTTCATCCAGTCTATGTTTGGAGCGCTGAGCTAAGGGGTGTTTTTCCGCACCCTCAATAACCCGTGCCATAGCTTTTACCGTTTCTACCGGGTACTTGCCTACAGCAGTTTCCGCAGACAGCATTACTGCATCTGTGCCATCAAGCACAGCGTTAGCTACGTCGAATACTTCGGCGCGGGTCGGGGTTGGCGCGCTGATCATTGACTCCATCATCTGAGTCGCGGTGATAACAACCTTGTTGGCGGCGCTGGCGGCTTCAATTAATTGCTTTTGTACTGCGACTAGATTAGCGTCGCCAATTTCAACACCCAAATCACCGCGGGCGACCATAACGCCATCAGAGCTTTCAATAATGCCGGGTAAAAACTCTGACGTTATAGCCTCTGCCCGCTCGACCTTAGCGATAATATGAGCGCTGCTGCCGGCTGCAGTGAGAAGCTGTCGAGTTTCCTCTACATCTTCGCTGGACTGTACAAAAGAAATGGCCAGATAGTCCGTATTAAGT
>CAXAJC010000073.1:0-9198 GCA_963969005.1 uncultured Cellvibrionales bacterium
GCCTTAAAAGGCATTAGTGTTGAACAATTAGCTGAAATTACCACGCAAAATTTCCATCGATTGTTTAGAATACCTGACCTAAAAATCGGCTAAAATCTAAAACTTACAAACTATAGTCTCAACATCAATATTGAGTAATTATTATGACCGACCCAGCAGTTCCTGAATCCCAGTTTATTATTCGTACATTTCCCGTTGGCCCCCTTGGCTGTAACTGTTCTGTTATTGGCGACAGGCTGTCGGGGCGGGCGCTGGTGGTTGATCCAGGCGGTAATGCCGAGCAAATATTAGCGCTGCTCAATGAATTAAATTTAAAGGTAGTGGCGATTATCCACACCCATGCTCATCTGGATCATATTCTTGCCGCCGGCGAGATTAAAAATGCCACCGGGGCACCGATCTATCTCCATGAGGGGGACCAGTTCCTGTGGGATATGGTCGAAGAGCAATGTGCTCGCTTTGGTGTGCCGCCGGTGAAATTGCCGGACCCAGACCATTATTTGCAAGATGATCATGATCTGGGCTGCTGTGGCGGTGTGGCTATACATACTCCAGGGCATACTCCTGGATCAATCAGCTTTTGGTTTGAAGAATACAAAACATTGATTGCCGGAGACACATTGTTTCAGGGCAGTATTGGCCGCACTGATTTGCCCGGCGGTAACTTTGATCAAATTATTACCTCGATCAAAGAGCGTATTTACAGTCTTGATGATGAGGCCGTGGTGGTAACAGGGCATGGCCCTAATACCAGCATAGGTGATGAAAAAATGTCCAACGGTTTTATCCGCGCATAGGGAATAACAATGAAACATCAATTAGCAACCATGTTGAAACTGCAGTCGGAGATGAACACCAAGGTTCATGCTGACTGGCGACAGCAAAATTTTGAATGGTATAGGGCTATCTGGATTGAATGTGCCGAGCTGCTGGATCACTACGGCTGGAAGTGGTGGAAAAAACAAACCCCGGATGTGGATCAGATTGCCCTTGAGCTGGTTGATATCTGGCATTTTGGACTGAGTATTTTGCTACTGTCAGATGACACTGTTGAAAGTATTAGCGACAGGGTTATAGCTGGCTTCGATGGGCAGACTGGCACCGGTGATTTTGCCGCAGACCTGGAGCAGTTTACAGCGGCAACTCTAGTCAATAAAGACTTTGATATTGGTGGTTTTGCTCGCTTGATGGACGGCATCAATATGGATTTCGAAACTCTCTATGTTGGCTATGTAGGTAAAAATGTATTGAATTTCTTTCGTCAGGACAATGGTTATCAGGATGGCAGTTATCATAAGCAATGGGGTGGCAAAGAGGACAATGAGCATTTGGTAGATATTGTTGCTGGGCTGGATAGTTCTTCCGCTACTTTTTCCGATGAGCTATATACTCAGATGAAAGCTGTTTATCAGGAGCTTACCGGGTAAATATTAGGCCAATCAATAACCTCTATAGGCCGCGGCATTGATGCAATTTTCTGCTGCGGCACTATAATGACCGCCTCAAAGTTCCACAGAGATCCAAACTCTATTTTTAACTACCAGATTTACGGAGATACATTGTGACTTCACCAGTTCGCGTTACCGTTACAGGCGCAGCAGGACAAATTAGTTATTCCCTGTTATTTCGCATCGCCGCCGGCGAGATGCTTGGCCCCAACCAGCCTGTTATTTTGCAGATGCTGGAAATTACACCTGCCCTTGAGGCGTTAAAAGGTGTTGCTATGGAATTGGAAGACTGTGCATTTCCACTGCTGGCTGGCATGGTTTGTACCGATGATGCAGCGGTTGCATTCAAGGACTCTGACTATGCTCTGCTGGTGGGTGCACGGCCCCGCGGTCCCGGTATGGAGCGCAAGGACCTCCTGGAAGCGAATGCCGCTATTTTCTCTGCCCAAGGTAAGGCTCTGAATGACAATGCCAGCAAAGACATTAAAGTGCTGGTTGTGGGCAACCCTGCCAACACCAACTCATTGATTGCCCAGCGCAATGCGCCGGATATCAATCCCCGCCAATTTACGGCTATGACTCGTCTGGACCACAATCGCGCCTTGAGCCAGATTGCCAACAAGACCGGCACCAGTATTAATGATGTCACCCATATGACTATCTGGGGCAATCATTCTGCGACTCAGTATCCGGATCTTCACGGTGCTAAGGTCAATGGTCAGGCGGCAATCGATATGGTTGACCAGTCCTGGTACGAAGATGACTTTATTCCCACTGTTCAGCAGCGCGGTGCAGCCATTATTAATGCACGTGGTGCTTCCAGTGCGGCCTCAGCCGCCAATGCTGCTATTGCACATATGCGCAGCTGGGCCCTGGGCACGGCAGAGGGCGACTGGGTCAGCATGGGTGTCTACAGTGATGGCAGCTATGGGATTGCTGAAGGTCTGATCTATTCATTCCCCTGTGTCTGCAAAGACGGTGACTGGGAAATTGTTCAGGGTCTGGAAATCAACGATTTCTCGCGCGCCAAGATGACAGCCACTGAAACTGAGCTCGCTGAAGAGCGTGACGCAGTGCAGCATCTTCTGCCCTAAGCTCTAGTTATATAGGCTAAAAAGACCACTGCGCCCAGCTGAGTGGTCTTTTTTTTGTGCAGACAAAAATAAACCAAGGTTTCAATGGCAGTGCTCTGGAAAAGTTTGCTAAAGTGAGCGGCCAACGCAATGAAAGCAATCTAAGGAGAACTCAGTGGCATTTGCTCAAGTCGGGAAAGTCGCCCCAGCCTTCACACTCTTGGATCAAAGAGGGAGCAAGGTCAGTCTTAAACAGTTTCGAGACAGCAAAAATGTGGTGCTTTATTTTTACCCCAAAGCCATGACCCCTGGTTGCACTGTACAAGCCTGCGGTATTCGCGATAGCAAGGCCGAGTTTGAAGCGTTGGATACAATTGTGCTGGCGGTAAGCCCCGATTCTGTCGACCGGCTGGTAAAGTTTGAAGACAAACAGGAACTGAACTTTACGCTGCTCTCTGATGAAGATCATGCCATCACTGATAAATACGGTGCCTGGGGCCTAAAGAAATTTATGGGCCGCGAATTTATGGGCGTGCTGCGTTCAACATTTATTATTGGTAAAGATGGTCGCATTGCCCATGTGATGGAGAAGGTTAAAACCAAGACTCATCACGAAGATGCCCTTAATTGGGTCAAAGAAAATCTCAATTAAAATTTAATTAGTCTAAGGAAGTTTACACATGTTATTTATTTCAAGTGCTTATGCTCAGTCGGCCGGTGCTCAAGAAGCTAATCCAATGGTTACTCTGGTGATGTTTGGTGGTCTGTTTTTGTTTATGTACTTTTTAATTATTCGCCCTCAGCGCAAGCGTCAAAAAGAGCACACAGATCTAGTGAGTGCACTGGGCAAAGGTGATGAAGTGGTAATGACCAGTGGTATGCTGGGTAAAATCACCAAGATTGAAGGCGACTATGTGGTGCTTGAAGTCAACAACAACCTTGAGCTTAAGTTCCAGAAAGTGGCAGTGCATGCGGTACTTCCAAAAGGCACTATCAAGGCTATCTAGCCCGGGCAGCGCTGCTCTGGTCAATTCCGATGGTTAACTACCCAGAACGTCTGAGGTTAGCGCAGACACCGACTCCTCTGCTACCTCTGGCGCGCCTATCGAAGCAGCTGGGTGGACCAAGGCTCTGGGTCAAGCGGGATGATTTAACTGGCTGTGCCAGTTCTGGCAACAAGGTGCGCAAGCTTGAGTTTCTTTTGGCCGAGGCCATAGCTCAGGGTTGCGACACCATTATCACCTCCGGCGGGGTTCAGTCTAACCACTGCCGTGCTGTCGCTGTTTTGGGCGCCCAGCTGGGGCTTAAAATACATCTTTTACTGCGCTCCGATATTGCCCCCGAACCTGTGGGCAATCTGTTTCTCGATCAGCTGGCCGGTGCGACTATCAGTCATTACAGCGTTGGGCAGTTCCGTGACCTGGACGGGCTGTTTCAGCATTGGGTCAGTGATTATCAGCAACAGGGTCGCAAGCCCTATGCCATTCCTACTGGTGGCAGCAACGGCACTGGAACCTGGGGTTATATAGCTGCGGCTGAAGAGCTGGCAGCTGACTTTGCCTCTGAGAATATAGACCCTTACGCAGTGGTTCATGCCACTGGTTCTGGCGGTACTCAGGCAGGACTGATGCTGGGGTTTCATCTGCATCAGGTGAACTGCAAGGTGGTTAGCTACGCGGTCTGTGATGACGAGGCCTACTTTGCCGATAAGGTGGGCGATGATTTAACCCAGTGGCAGAGCAAATATTCACCCCAGACAGATCTGTCTGCTCTGGTACCTCATACCAATGCTGATTATGTGGGGCCGGCCTATGGGGTTGCGCCGCCAGAGGTGTTGGATACGATAAAATATGTCGCTGCTCTGGAGGGGCTTATTCTCGACCCTGTATACACTGGCAAAGCTTTCCATGGCTTAATAGAAGATATTAAAAAAGGTGTCTATGCTGAGCAGCATGACCGGGATATTGTGTTTTTGCACACTGGCGGTATTTTTGGTTTATTCGCCCAACAACAGAAAATGGGTTATTAGAAAAATAATAAGAGGTAGGTATGTTTGAACAGCTGGTTTTAACGGTTTATGGCATTGTCTGGGGACCAGTGATGCTGCTCCTGCTATTGGGCACTGGTATCTTTTTAACCATAGGTCTGAAAGGAATGACCATCCGCCGTATCCCCTATGCTTTTAAGCAGCTACTAAAGGGCCGAAAAGGTTCTGGTGAAGGAGAGGTCAGTCCGTTTAATGCATTGATGACCTCGCTCTCATCTACGGTGGGTACAGGTAATATTGCCGGCGTGGCCACAGCAATTTCCCTCGGCGGACCTGGGGCACTGTTCTGGATGTGGTGCACAGCACTGGTCGGCATGGCCACCAAATTTGCCGAGGCGGTACTGGCGGTCAACTATCGTGAAACCGATAGCCTGGGCAAAAAGGTCGGCGGACCCATGTACTACATTAAAAATGGTCTTGGTAATAACTGGAAATGGCTGGGCATTCTATTTGCTATCTTCGGCTCCCTGGCCGGCTTTGGTTTGGCTAACACGGTGCAGTCCCATGAGGTTTCCCGGGTGCTCGCTGAAAACTATCAGATTCCTTCCCATTACAGTGGTCTGGTGATGGCATTACTGGTAGGTATGGTGTTGCTGGGAGGCATTAAGCGTATTGCCTCGGTAGCAGGTAAGCTGGTGCCATTGATGACCATTGTCTACGTGATTTCTACTTTTATCCTTCTGTTGAGCTTCTATGAGGCTATCCCTGCAGCCATTGCTTTGATTATCGACAGCGCCTTTAATGGTGCCGCTGCAACTGGTGGCTTTGCCGGAGCGGCAATGGTTGCCGGCCTGAGAGCTGGTGTGGCACGAGGTATTTTCTCTAATGAATCTGGTCTGGGTTCCGCGCCTATTGCCCATGCGGCGGCGGAGACCGATAGTCCAGTGCGCCAGGGCACCATTGCCATGCTAGGTACATTTATTGATACTCTGATTATCTGCACCATGACTGGTTTGGTGCTGGTGGCGTCCGGAGCCTGGAGTGGTGATCTGGTCGGGGCCAATATGACACGCAGTGTGTTTACTAACGGCTTGCCCCTTGGTGACACCATATTCACTTTGTCACTGGTGTTGTTTGCCTTTACCACTATGCTTGGTTGGAGCTACTACGGTGAGCGTTGTGCCGAGTTTTTGCTCGGTCCCAAAGTAATTACGCCCTTTAGAATTCTCTGGGTGGTGGGTATCTATATAGGTACTCAGATGGAAGGTGGCATTGTGTGGAAGCTGGCGGATATCCTTAATGGCATGATGGCATTCCCCAACTTGATTGCGCTACTGTTCCTGTCGCCGGTTGTATTTACTTTGACCAAGGAGTATTTTGCTGAAGAAGAGGATGCGGCGGTAGCTGCTAAAGAGAGCTAAATCCCATGGCTAACAAAAATGCTGGACCAAAATTAGTTATCGCCATATCGAGCACCGCATTGTTTGATATGCGAGAGAGCCATAGCATTTTTGAAAATGAGGGTGTGGCTGCCTATGCCCAGTACCAGCGAGAGCATGAGGACGATATTCTTGAGCCGGGCGAAGCCTTTCCTCTGGCCACCAAATTACTGCGCATTAATGAAAAGCTCGGCGGAGAGCCCAGCGTGGAAATTATTCTGCTGTCGAGAAATTCTGCCGACACCGGTTTGCGGGTATTTAACTCCATTGCCCATCATGGGCTGAATATTTCCCGTGCTGCTTTCTCCGGGGGCAACAGTCCCTATAGATACGTATCTGCATTTGCCTGTCATCTGTTTCTGTCTACCCATGCAGAAGATGTGCGCAGTGCTCTGGACAGTGGCATGGCGGCAGCTACTCTGTTGCCATCTCAGAGTGGTCCTAGTCAGTCTGATGAACTGCGCTTCGCCTTCGATGGGGATGCTGTGCTGTTTTCAGATGCTTCAGAGCGCATATTTAAAGAGCGCGGACTGGATGCGTTCACTGAGAATGAGAAAGCGTCGGCCCACGAACCGATGGACCCGGGACCCTTTAAAGACTTTCTGCAGGCACTGCATGCCCTGCAGTCTGAATTTCCCGATGGGGACTGTCCGATCCGCACCGCACTGGTGACCGCCAGAGCAGCACCGGCTCATGAGCGGGTGGTGCGAACCCTGCGAGAATGGGATATCCGTATTGATGAAAGCCTGTTTCTCGGCGGACGTAGCAAAGGGGATTTTCTGGATTCCTTTGGTGCAGATGTATTCTTCGATGATCAGCAGATGCACTGCACAAGTGCCAGCGAATATGTGGCTACCGGCCATGTGCCCCATGGTGTTGCCAATGAGGTCAAGCCAGAGTCTGGCTCCTAACATTGATTAGATCGAAAAAGTTTCAGGGCCTGTCGGATCAACAGATTGTGGACCGTTCTCTGGATAATCCAAAAGGTGAGGCGCTGTATTTTTTAAATATAGAAATTGAACAGCGAAATCTGGAGGAGAGGGCGGCCAGCGACGCCAGACAGCAGCACAAGAAGTCCCGCCACTCCGTTCTATATTATTTATTCTATCTATTTTTATTTGTTATGTTTTTGGGCCGGTTTGGCAAGGACCTTTTCTGATTCTTGGATCAGCGTCTTAAAAAACAGCAAATTTAATTCCCATTCCCAACAGCATGGTTGCAATAGTGGTCTGCAGTAATTTGCCCGACAGCCTAGATGCCATTGCTGTGCCCAGATGAATTGCCGGTAGAGAGCCCAACAGCAGACAGCCAAGCAGCATAAAGTCGACATTGCCCAGCAGCAGAAAGTGCGCCAGACCAGCAATGAGGGTTAAGGGCACGGCGTGGGAGATATCTGTGCCTATGATTTGCAGTGCTGGCATTCGCGGGTACAGCACCATTAAGATTGCGGCACAGAATGCACCAGCACCAACAGATGACAATGTTACAAATACCCCGAGAAACAAGCCTGCACAGAATACAACGGCATCACTGTGTCGCTGAATAAACTGACTAGCGGCACTGGTATGCTGCTCAGATCGCGATTTAAGCCGACCATTAAGCAGAATAACCGTAGCGGTCAGCACCAGCATGACACCGAGACTGCGTGTGAGGATCGTCTGATACTCTGCGGAGTCGACAAATACGGTCTTGAGTAATTGGGCGGTGATAATTGAGGCGGGCAGGCTGCCGGCGGCAAGGTAGCCGACGATGCGCCACTGTACTGTCTTCTGTCTGGCATGGGCGGCCATGCCGCCAGCTTTGGTAATGGCCGCATAGAGCAGGTCTGTGCCTATGGCTACGTTGTAGGGAAAGCCAAACAGAATTAACAATGGAGTCATCAGAGAGCCGCCGCCGACGCCAGTTAAGCCTATGGCCAGTCCTACTGCCGCGCCTGCAGCAATATAAAATACAATATCAATCACAATATGGAGGTTACCAAGCTAATCAAACGAGCACTGTAACAACGGTTGACTATTCTAAGAAGGAATAAATTTGTATATTTTTATGCCTTTAGAGTATATTTAGATTACTGGTATTTAAAGGATTGGATTATGAAGTTGCAACAGCTGCGTTATATCTGGGAAGTAGCCCATCATGATCTCAATGTGTCTGCTACCGCAGCCAGCCTCTATACGTCTCAGCCGGGTATCAGCAAACAGATTCGCTTGCTTGAAGACGAGTTAGGCGTGGAAATATTCTCTCGCAGTGGCAAGCATCTGACCAGAGTGACCCCCACTGGTGAGGAGATTCTCAAGATTGCAGGGGATATTCTGCGTCAGGTTGAGAGTATCAAACAGCTTACTCAGGAGTACAATAGTCCCAGTCATGGCAGTCTCTCTATTGCCACTACCCATACACAGGCACGCTATGCCCTGCCGCAGGTGATTGAAGGGTTTATCGGCAAGTATCCAGATGTGTCCCTGCATATGCATCAGGGTACGCCAATTCAAATTTCTGAGGAGGCTGCAGATGGTACTGTCGACTTTGCCATTGCCACGGAGGCTCTGGAGCTATTTTCCGACCTGCTAATGATGCCTTGCTACAGGTGGAACCGCTGTATATTAGTGCCACGGGATCATCCATTGGCGAAGTTGGCCACGGTGTCGCTGGAGGATGTGGCTGAACATCCAATTGTTACCTATGTATTTGGCTTCACCGGACGATCGAAGCTGGATGACGCCTTTAGGGACAAAGGCCTGGTTCCCAAGGTGGTATTTACTGCCACCGATGCTGATGTAATTAAAACCTATGTCAGATTGGGGTTGGGTATTGGCATTGTCGCTCATATGGCCTATGACCCTGAGGTGGATACCGATTTAGTGGCTATTGAGGCTGGGCATCTATTTGAATCCAGTGTTACCAGCATCGGATTTCGCAAAGGTACTTATCTGCGGGGCTATATGTATGACTTTATTCGTGCTTTTGCGCCCCACCTGGATCGCAATGTGGTGGATGAAGCAATGGCACTGCCCAACAAAGAGGCTCAGGAAAGATTTTTTGCCGATATGGACTTGCCAGTCTGCTAGTTAGATAAAGTCCAGATCAGGATTGTCATTCATAATTTCCTGCAGTTCTTCGTCTTCACTGGTGTGAGCATTTAACACGTCTTTTACAAACTTGAAGTACACGGTGTAAATGTCGACTGCGCCAGAATCCTGCTCGACAATAAAAAATGGTGCGCGATCGACATTATGCTCTTTTGCTAGAAG
>CAXAJC010000074.1:0-8983 GCA_963969005.1 uncultured Cellvibrionales bacterium
ACAGTGACTCAATCCCAAGGTCGCTCCAAAGTGTATCAATACGCTGCTTAACTCCATCGTCCATTTCAATGGGTTCGCCCCATTCGCGGTCGGTTTCGCCGGACATTTTATTGGTAGCATCCATCCCCATCTTTGAACCCAACCCGGAGACCGGTGAGGCAAAGTCGAGATAGTCGATAGGTGTGTTATCAATCAGTACAGTGTCTCGGGTAGGATCCATTCTGGTGGTCATGGCCCAAATTACATCTTCCCAGTTGCGCACATCCACATCGTCATCAGTGACAATGACAAACTTAGTGTACATAAACTGACGCAGAAAGGACCAGACGCCCATCATCACGCGCTTGGCATGACCTGGATATTGCTTTTTCATGCTGACCACGGCCATGCGATAGGAGCAGCCTTCCGGTGGTAGATAGAAGTCGACAATTTCTGGAAACTGCTTTTGCAGTATGGGCACAAAAACTTCATTCAGAGCCACACCCAAAATGGCGGGCTCGTCTGGTGGACGGCCTGTATAGGTGCTGTGATAAATCGGATTTTTGCGATGGGTGATGCGGTCGATGGTAAAAACTGGAAAAGTCTCTACCTCATTGTAGTAACCGGTGTGATCGCCAAACGGCCCCTCTTCAGCTTCTTCTCCGGGATGCAAAAATCCTTCGAGAATATATTCGGCACTGGCGGGCACTTGCAAATCGCTGCCAATGCATTTTGTTACCTGGGTTTTCTCGCCCCGTAAGAGGCCGGCAAAGGCATACTCAGACAGTGTATCCGGCACTGGTGTAACGGCACCCAATGTTGTGGCCGGATCTGCGCCCAGGGCAATGGCTACAGGGTAGGGCTTGCCGGGGTATTTTTTCTGGAAGTCGCGATAGTCCAGTGCGCCGCCGCGATGGGCAAGCCAACGCATAATCAACTTATTTTTGCCAATCTTCTGCATGCGGTAGATGCCAAGATTCTGGCGTTCTTTTTCCGGGCCGCGGGTAATGGCCAGCGCCCATGTGACTAGTGGGCCAACATCTCCGGGCCAGCAGGTCTGAATGGGCAGTTGGTCCAGATCCACCTGATCGCCCTCCAGCACAATTTCCTGGCAGGGAGCGTTTTTGATTTCCTTAACAGGCATATTGAGTACCTGTTTAAAGTCATGACGCTTTTCCCACAGATCGCGCAGGCCTTTGGGTGGCTCCGGTTCTTTCAGGAATGCCAGCAAGGTACCTACATCCCGCAGCGCGGTAACGCTCTCCTGTCCCATGCCCATAGCAACTCGCTCGGGGGTGCCAAATAGATTGCACAGTACGGGGGTATCGTAGCCTTTGGGGTTTTCAAATAGCAGGGCAGGACCTTTGGCGCGCAATGTGCGGTCACTGATTTCTGTCATTTCAAGATTGGGATCGACTTCCTGGGAAATACGAACCAGCTCTCCCCGTTGTTCGAGGAAAGCTATAAATTCGCGAAGGTCGGAATACTTCATAGGACGTTAGCCTAAGTCGTTGCGCTGGGACATAAGATACGCAGCACGCACTAACATTGGCGCACTATTTGCGTTTCATTGCACCAAAGAATTCAGCATTGTTTTTGAAGCCCTTAAGCTTCTCAACTAAAAATTCTGCTGCGGCCAGATCTTCCATATCGTGGAGTAGCTTGCGCAGAATCCACACGCGCTGGAGTTCGGCTTCGTCCATCAGCAGGTCTTCACGGCGGGTGCCGGAGCGGCGTACATTGATGGCTGGGTAAACGCGCTTCTCCGCGATCTTGCGATCCAGTATCAGCTCCATATTACCTGTGCCTTTAAATTCTTCGTAAATCACTTCGTCCATCTTCGAGCCAGTATCAACCAGTGCGGTAGCGATAATACTCAGGCTGCCACCATGTTCGATATTTCGGGCGGCACCAAAGAAACGCTTGGGCTTTTCCAGTGCATGGGCATCAACACCACCGGTCAGTACTTTACCGGAGGAGGGGATTACAGTGTTGTAGGCTCGCGCCAAGCGGGTAATGGAGTCGAGTAGAATAACCACATCTTTTTTGTGCTCGACCAGTCGCTTGGCTTTTTCGATGACCATTTCAGCAACCTGCACATGGCGATTAGGTGGCTCATCAAAGGTTGAGGCAATCACTTCGCCGCGCACAGTGCGCTGCATTTCTGTTACTTCTTCCGGACGTTCATCAATCAACAGTACGATAATGTAGCACTCGGGATTATTGCGAATAATCGCCTGAGCGATATTCTGCATCATAATGGTTTTACCGGCTTTGGGCGGGGCAACAATCAGTCCACGCTGTCCCTTACCAATGGGTGATACCAGATCAATGATTCGGCCCGTCAGATCTTCGGTTGAGCCATTGCCAGATTCTAGCCTGAGGGGCTGGTCCGGGAATAATGGCGTCAGGTTTTCAAATAGAATTTTGTTGCGAGCGTTTTCCGGAGCATCGAAGTTGATTTCATCAACTTTGAGCATGGCAAAATAGCGTTCACCATCTTTGGGTGGCCGAATCTTGCCGGCAATGCCATCGCCAGTGCGCAGGTTAAAGCGTCTGATCTGGCTGGGTGATACATAGATATCATCGGCACCGGCCAGGTAAGAGGCGCCAGCGGAACGCAGGAAACCAAATCCGTCCGGGAGTATTTCTAATACGCCATCACCATAAATGTCTTCGCCGCTTTTTGCGTGTTTTTTGAGTAGGGCAAAGATAATGTCTTGTTTACGTGAACGAGCCAGATTGTCGAGACCGGCTGAGGCGGTCATTTCCAAAAGTTCGTCGATTGGTTTTTGTTTTAATTCGGATAGATTCATAGGATGGTTTTACAGCGCTATAGGATTGAAGGGATATATAGACTCGTTTAAGTCTTGAAGTTTAAAGGTATGTTAAAAGCCACTTGTGGCACAAAAGAAGATGTTTGACGCGTCAGATCATGCAAAGTTAGAAGATAGTGTTGGGAGTATAGCGATGCTTTTGCAAAGCGCAAGAACATTTTTGTGGCCCCGAGACCGGGGCCACAATCTTAGTTAGAGCAATGCGTCCACAAATTCAGTGAGTTGACCTTTGGAAAGTGCACCTACTTTGGTGGCTTCCACTGCACCATTCTTGAATACCAACAGAGTTGGGATACCGCGAACATTAAATTTTGCAGCCGCTTCCGGGTTACTATCGACATCTACTTTGCAGATTTTAATCTTGCCTGCGTACTCATCGGCAACTTCGTTGAGAATAGGGGCAATCATTTTGCAGGGCCCGCACCATTCAGCCCAAAAATCTACCAGAGCAGGAACGTCGGACTGTAGTACATCGGTTTCAAAACTAGCATCAGTAACATGAACAATATGGTCGCTCATTACGAAAGGTCTCCAGAGAACGGTTAATCTTTAAGGGTTTGTTTTAACGGTATGATAGCATCAGCGTAGTGACGGCAACAAACGAAATGCTCTATTGAGGTAAAAGATTTAGACTATGAGTTAGATTGTGAATTTGGGGAGTGATTGACAGGACGGAACTCACCCCACTGCAATAGTCTTAACACATCATAACTAAACGAGAGCAATCTATGCGCAAGCTTGTTGTTTTACTGATATTGGCTATGGCAATTGCAGCCTACTTTTATTTTGATGGCCAGCAGTATCTGTCGGTCGGAGTTTTCCAGCAGCTGTATCAACAACAGCCCCAGCTAACGATGCTAATTTATTTTGCTGTGTATACTTTGGTTGCCGGGCTGTCGCTACCCGGCGCGGCGGTGCTGACTATTATCGGTGGCATGATCTTCGGTTTTTGGACTGGTCTGGTATTGGTTTCTTTTGCCAGTAGCATTGGTGCAACCCTAGCCTTTTTTGTCTCGCGCTTTATTTTGCGCGACTGGGTACAAAAAAAATTCGCCCAGTATTTAGGGTCGATTAATCAGGGCATGGAAAAGCAGGGTGCTTTCTATTTGTTTAGTCTGCGCCTGATTCCCCTGTTTCCATTTTGGGTGATTAATCTGGTGATGGGGCTGACCAATATTCCCGGGACTACATTCTACTGGGTCAGTCAGTTGGGGATGCTCGCCGGCACCGCAGTGTTTATTAATGCAGGCGTAAGCCTGGGCGCGGTGGACGAGTTCTCCACCGCAGGCATTTTGACTCCTGATCTGATTTTGTCATTTGCCTTATTGGCGGCGTTTCCTTTTATTGCTCGCCATTTTATTGGCGCTCTCCAGCACCGTCGCGGGCTGAGGGGCCATCGTCGGCCAAAGCAGTTTGATACTAATCTTCTTATAATTGGTGCGGGCAGTGCGGGGTTAGTAAGCGCTTACATCGCTGCAGCAGTCAAAGCCAAAGTAATGCTTGTGGAGAAGGCCAGCATGGGTGGTGATTGCCTGAATACTGGCTGTGTCCCCAGTAAGGCGCTGATTCGGGCGGCCAAATCAGTTAAAGATATTGAGACTGCTGGCCAGTTTGGTGTGCAGGTGGGGAGCCCCAAAGTTGATTTTGCTAAGGTGATGGCGCGGGTACAGGAGGTGATCACCGAGATTGAGCCCCATGATTCTATTGAGCGTTTCACCAATCTGGGTGTGGACTGCATTCAGGGCAATGCCAGATTGCTCAGCCCTTGGCTGGTGGATATTGATGGACGTGTTGTCAGTGCAGAAAAAATTATTCTTGCCACCGGTGCCAGTCCGATTGTTCCGGCTATTCCGGGCATTGATCAGGTTGAGCCCCTGACGTCTGAAAACCTTTGGCAGTTACAGGAATTGCCTGAGCGGTTATTGATTATGGGGGGTGGTGCTATGGGCTGTGAACTGGCTCAGGCATTCCAGCGTCTGGGTGCTCAGGTCACGCTGGTGGATGCCATGTCTCAACTGTTGCCCAGAGAAGATAAGGATATTGTTGCCCGGGTGACGCAACAGTTGACCGATGAGGGTGTGAGGGTGCTTATCGATTATGCAGTTACCAGCTTTAACCAACAGACCTCGGGCCATATCGCCGTGCTATCTCGTTCTGGCACTAACCAAATAAACGTGGAGTTTGATCGGGTTTTGGTGGCTGTAGGCCGCCGCGCTAATACGGCTGGATTTGGTCTTGAGGAATTGGGAGTTGAGTTAAATGCCAATGGTACTGTTGTGGTAGACAGCTACTTGCGCACCAGCTGCCCAACCATTTTTGCCTGCGGCGATGTTGCTGGCCCCTACCAGCTAACCCATGCCGCGGGCCATCAGGCCTGGTTCGCTGGAGTTAATGCGCTGTTTGGCCAGTTTAAAAAGTTTGCTGTGAATTATAAGGCGATGCCCCAGACCGTCTATACCGATCCGCAGTTGGCCCGGGTTGGGCTCAATGAGTTGGATGCGGCGGAGCAGGGCATTGAGGTGGAGGTAACAGAGTACGACCTAGCGGATCTGGACAGGGCTATCGCCGATGGCAATGCCAATGGTGTGGTTAAAGTGCTAACTGCTCCGGGCACAGACCGTATTCTCGGTGCCACTGTCTTGGGCCCTCACGCGGGTGAGCTGCTCACAGAATTTGTTACGGCGATTAAATTTAATCTGGGCCTCAATAAAATACTCAGCACTATTCACAGTTACCCTACCCTTAGCGAAGCCAATAGATATGTGGCAGGAGAATGGAAGCGCAAGCATGTGCCGAACCGACTGCTGCTGTGGGTGGAAAAATACTATCGCTGGAAGCTGGGCAAACCTTAGTTAGGAATCAAACTCTGCCACAGGTTCGTGACCCACTACTGACTGTGGGTCAATATGGATGATAATCTCGGACTCCGGAAAGGCTTCCATCAGGCTGGCTTCTACCTCGTCTGAAATTCTGTGGGCGTTCAGCAGAGACAGATCATCATCCAGTTCAAGATGCAGCTGAATAAAGGTCATGGTACCTGAATGCCTTGAGCGCAGATCATGCAGGCCCAGTGCAGATTTATGCTGCAGTACCAGCTTTTCTATTTTTTCCCGCTGTTCGTCTGGCAGTTCCCGGTCCATTAAATGGTCATAGGACAGGACAATAATTTCCCAGGCGCTGTATAGAATATAGATGCCGATGGCGCAGGCAAACAGTGCGTCAAACCCCGCCCAGCCTTGCACCGACAACCACAGGGCTGCAATCACACTGGCGTTGACCAGCAAGTCTGTGCGGTAGTGCAGAGCATCAGCTTTGATGGCAGTGGAGTTAGTTTTGCGAATCACATGTTGTTGAAACCCCAGTAGCAGCAATGTGGCAACTATGGAGAACAGCATTACCGCAATACCTGTGCCCACGGCCTCCACTGGCATTGGGCTGATCAGCCGTCGTCCAGCTTCCAGCAACAGAAAACCGGCGGACCCGGCAATAAACATTGACTGGCTTAGGCCCGCCAGTGCCTCAGCTTTGCCGTGGCCAAAGCGATGCTCTTTATCTGCTGGTGTCAGGGCATGGCGCACAGCAATCAGATTAATCAGCGAGGCCAGGGCATCCAGCACGGAGTCAATTAATGTGGCGAGTAGGCTGACAGAATCTGACAGCCCCCAGGCAATCAGTTTGGCAACAATCAATATGGTTGCCACTGATATCGATGCATAGGTCGCCAGCCGCAATAGTCGTGCGGTTTCCTGAGGGGCCATATGCATTGAGTCAGAGCTGGTCATAATAGTCGTCTGTGATTTAAGGACGAGAATTTGGATGGGGAGTTTAGCAAAATAACTCTGAGCGCTGAAGTGGCCAGGCCTGCACTAGAAGCTTTCCAGGACCTTATTTAAAAATCGATAACCGAGATCGGTGGTGCAATAGCTGTGCTCGCTACTAACCATCAGCTTTTGGGATTGTAATTCTGCCACCTGAGGAGCAATGCCTGCGGGGTCGAGACCGGTGCGTTGGGCAAGCAGTTCTGTGGAAACACCATTCTTAAGCCGTAGGCCATTCATCATAAATTCCACTGCCATCTCATCTGGCTCAATGGCATTGTGTTGTGCAATCACCGATTTCTGTCGCGCCAGATAGTTATCTGGCTGGCGTGTTTTGCTAGTACGAATCACCATATTCTGCTGTGGCAATGTGATTTTGCCATGGGCGCCAGCGCCAATCCCCAGATAGTCACCAAACTGCCAGTAGTTGATATTGTGCCTTGAGGTCTGGCCATTGCGGGCAAAGGCGGAAACTTCATATTGCTGAAAGCCATTAGCCTCAAGCAGTTCCATGCCCGCCTGCTGGATATCAGCCAGTCGGTTGTCATTGGGCAGTGATGGTGGCTTTGAGTAAAATTCGGTATTAGGTTCAATGGTCAGCTGATACCAGGAGATATGCTGGGCACCATGGTCTATTGCCAGCTCTATATCTGTTTTTGCCTGCTTCAGGCTCTGCTGGGGCAGGCCATGCATCAGATCGATATTAAAGTTATCAAAGCTTGCCGACTTGGCGGTGGCAATGGCTTTTAAAGCCTGATCACCATCATGAATCCTGCCCAGACGCTGCAGGTGGCTGTTGTCAAAACTTTGAATGCCAATGGACAGTCGATTGACACCGACACTCATAAAGTCAGCAAACTTTTGTTGTTCGAAGGTGCCGGGATTCGCTTCCAGGGTGATTTCAATATCTTGCTCAAAACCAATAATCTGCTCTGCGGCATTTAATATGTCGCCGATAGCGGCGCCGGAAAACAGACTTGGGGTACCGCCGCCAAAGAAGATTGAATGCAGTTTGCGGCCCTGAGCCCAGTGCTGATCTGCTTTCAGATCAGCAATCAGTTTGCTTACATAGGCTTGCTCAGGAATGCTATCTCCCGCCTGATGGGAATTAAAGTCGCAGTAGGGGCATTTGCGCACACACCAGGGAATATGCACATACAGTGAAAGAGGCGGTAGCTGTAGCACGATTTATTGTGACTGAAGTCGCTGCAACAAACTGGCGATGGCCTTGCCGCGATGACTTAATTTATTTTTCGACTCTTTATCCAATTCGGCGGCGCGGCAGTTAGTCTCCGTCACCTGAAATATTGAGTCATAACCAAATCCGCCATCACCTTTTTCGTCAAAGGCGATAGTGCCCTCCCAGGTGCCCTGACAAATTATCGGTGTGGGGTCATTACTATGACGCATGTAGACAATCACGGTTTGATAGCGGGCGGTGCGCTGATCTGCTGGTACATCCTTCATCAGTTCCAGCAGTTTGTCCCGATTGCTGGCATCTGTTGCTGCCTCGCCGGCAAACCGCGCTGAGTAGATGCCCGGCGCGCCCTTTAAAAAATCAACCTCAAGTCCAGAGTCATCAGCCACTGCGGGAAGGCTGGAATGGGCAGCGGCATTGCGAGCTTTGAGGATTGAGTTCTCGACAAAGGTTAGTCCGGTCTCTTCAATATCAGCAATATTGAGCTGGGTTTGGGGCACAATATTAAAGCCCAGGCCGCCCAGCATCTGCTGTAGCTCTTTGATTTTTCCGGAATTGGCACTGGCCAGAACAAGGTCGCTGGTCACTTTTTTGGTCTCGTAATCAACAGACATCTAATCCACATACATCTTTTTCTGAAATTTAAAGTCATAGGGATAGACTCGAGGGCCATCGCCAGAAGGGGGCAATACCTGAATTTTAAAGGTCAGAAAATCTTCATTATCAAATTCAAATGGCGCCAGATAGTAAACGGTATTCTGTTCGCGCACGGGGACAAAATCCAGAGTCTGAGTTTGTTGTAAAATATTGGATACAGTTCCTGTTACTTTGCCTTCGACGCCAACACCGAGTTGTTTTACCAGAGCGACATTGACCAGCCCTTTATCTTTGCCGCGGACAATATTATTGGCTACCGCAATATCCGGCGCCAGAAAGGAGGTATTGAAGGCAGTGTAAAAGATCTTATAGTCGCCATGTTGCTTGTAGAGTTTTTCTTCAATGGCTTGGCTAAACCCGCTCGCTAACAGGCAGATTGTAAAAATAATTGATTTCATAATACTAATACTCCAGCTGATACTGGCGGGATCACTTTCTTCTCAGTTGATAGACCGCGGTCTGGGTAACTAGACTAGGCCACAAGCTTGTGAATT
>CAXAJC010000075.1:0-8925 GCA_963969005.1 uncultured Cellvibrionales bacterium
CAATGATTCAAACTGCCGACGGCGCTTCAATTGAAATCGGTGATATGCTTCAGCGCATGCGCGAGTTAGCTGTGCAGGCTGCAAACGGCACAGTAACCGACGCAGACAGAGGCCAGCTGGATCTCGAATATCAGGCTCTGATCACTGAAATTGGCCGAGTTGGCGACAATACCGAGTGGAATGGTACCAATTTAATAGACGATTCTGCCGGATCTAGCGGTACAGTAACATATCAGATTGGCGATACCGCCCAGACGATGACTGTTGACTTTGGTGACCTATCAGACGATGGCGACTTGGGTCTAACTGGAGACGTTACGGACATGACCAACGCCGCTGCTGCAATTCTCGATGTTGATGTCGCGATCGTAGCATTGAACACTCAGCGCGCTACCTATGGTGCGGCAATTAACAGACTCGAGCACACTGTTGATAATCTGAGCAATGTATCAATGAATACTCAATCTGCCCTTAGCCGTATTCAGGATGCTGATTATGCCGCGGAAAGTACTGCCTTAGCGAAAACCCAAATTATCGCGCAAGCGGGTACTGCCATGTTGGCACAGGCTAACCAGCAGGCACAGACTGTATTAGCACTGCTGAAATAAACACCTGTAACACCCCTGAGCTGGGTTAGCTCATCAAAACCCGATAGTCACTTATCGGGTTTTTTTTGCCTGTAAAAAATTAGCTTCTAACTTAGTTATCATAGGCTTTTGACAACTGCTCTAGCTGGCCTTCAAGATAATCTTTGGTGGTATCCATGCTCGCCATCAACGTCTCCATCGCGGTAAATTGGGTGAGGTAGCGCTGATACACATTTTCCATCCTCGCCTCAAGCTTCACCAGCTCCTCTTTAAAATCGTCCAACTCCTCCTCGGCGCTAGATGTTCTGGTGGTCAATACGCCGGTGCTTTCACTAAAGCCCTCAAGCGTAGTAGCAATATCCTGAGCCAAGCCCCTGTCGGCCGAGCCATAGAGACTTTGATTGCTGGTATTGGCGGATAGCATCATCACCACATCATCGTAGCTAGAGGCAATAACGCTATCATAGGTGGTTTCATCAAAGGTAAGATCGCCAGTCCTATCAATACTTATACCCAGGTCACGCAAGGCATTGATATCGCCAGAGGTGGTCGATGAATCGGCAAACAGCGCAGAACGAATTTGAGTTCTAAGATAGCGCACTAAAGAGGTGTCGTCAGCCAGTGCACCTCCCAATTCTGCCTCTGATCCCGCGGCAGTCAGCTCACCGAACATTGTATTGAGATCATTATAAGTTGTGATCACGGTTTGCAGGTTGGTTTTTAAGGTGCTTTTATCACTGGTAATATTTAAACGTACGGCTGAGCTAGTGGCCTCAGTCAATAAAAACGTCGCGCCTTCGATCACATCATTAATTTCATTGCTGGCGCGGGTCACGGTAAGACCATCAAAGTTGATGGCTGCATCTTGCGCCGCCTGCAAGGTATTGCCGCTGTCACCAAAACCGAGGTCTGGCGATGAAGTCACAGTGAAGGCGCCCTCAGTGCCGGTATCGCCGGAAAGGATAATGCGGTAGTTACTGCCATTGATCCCAGTATCTACTAATGATGCGGTGACCCCTGTGTTTGCGGCATTAATTGCGGAGACAACTCCGGCCGGTGTCGGCGTCGACACTGTCACCGCCGTGGTCGTGGTTGAGGCATTGCCTACCGTAATAGAAATATCAAATGAGCTCGCATTTAAGCTCGCCGTTGTACTGGCGTACTCATCAGATATCATACGCTGTTCTTGCGCCAATCTAGTGACAGTAATATCGTAAGCACCGGTCTCTGCCGAGCCATCGATAGAGGTTAGGCTAATCGCACTGGTATCAGACGACGTTCCCGTACTTGTAGCAAGTTCATCGGAGTCATTGAGATTTTCAAAGGCCTGTTGTAATAAACCGACCTGATAGCTGACCAAACCATAACCCGAGATTGACGCCTCAGTGGCATCAATACTATTTTGGATGGCCTCTTGCTTTGGCACTTTTTCCACATCGGTCAAGTCTTGGGCCAGTTTGAAAACATCCAAACCCGAGCCCACACCCAAGGTGGTTAGTACCTGCGAAGAAACACTACTGGCATCAGCCATCGATCAACCCCTGGTTAACGAATATAGTTGAACAGACTCAACTGGGAAATTTTGGCAAAACTGCTCTGTGCCGCCTCCAGAGACAAAAGCTCCGCGGACAGCTGGGTCACCGCGCTGGCATAGTCTAGGTCTTCAGTGTTGGACAGCAGTGCTTTGTACCTTAGCTTGGCATCGGCCAATATATCTCTTTGGGAGTCAGCCACACTCAAGCGACTACCCACATCAGCCAGAGACAAGGATACTGTAGCTGACAGCTTGTCGACCTCAGCAAGACTGCGCTGGATATTGCCAGTGTCATTATTTTTTAGTGCCGTACTAAAGTCTTCAATAACAGCGAAGAAACCTACCCTCTGGGCACTGCCATCGCTTTCCTGTCGAACAAGGCTGGCAAATACCTCATTGCCTGGCCGGTTCATATTTAAGCGTCGCTGCTCAGAGACATCGACAGCCACATAATTATCATCGCCCTGATAGGCGATATTGCCCGACTCATCGTTGGCAAATGGAACTGTACGAACAGCAGAGCCGGCAAATACATAGTTGCCCTGCACATCTGTGGTATTGGCCAGAGCCAGTAAACCGTCTTTCAGGGTCGACACCTCTATGGACAAAATCTCACGATCTGGAGCTGACAGAGTGTCAGAGCTGGCGCGCACGGCAAGTTCTCGGATGCGCTGGAGAATGTTGTCTGTCGCGGTGAGGGCAGATTCCTCTGCACCAAGGCGGTCCTCAATACTATCCAGACTGCTTTCATAGGTTTCTTGGCGATTGTAGGCGGTATTCAGGCGCTGGATGAGTCCCGCTTTATCCGGGTCATCACTGGTCTGCAGAATCTGTTTGCCAGAGGCAAGCTGAGCCTGCATTTCTGCAACTTTGCTCTGCTGAGTACTCATTTGAGTCACAGCTCGATCAAATATCTGTCCGGTTGAAATCTTCATGAGTAAACGCCTTAACGAATGCCTAATATGGAATCAAAAATCTTTGATGACATCTGAATTATCTGTGCCGACGCCTGGTAAGCCTGCTGCAAGCGAATCAAATCTGCAGCTTCCTGATCCAGACTCACACCGGACACCTGATCTCTGGATTCCACTGCCTGGTCATAGACTACCTGCAGAGCCTCCTGAGAAATTTTGCCCAGTGTCGCCTTATTACCCACAGTGCTTACCAGATCAATATAGCCATCACTAATGGTGCGGCCACCTTCAAGAACGGGCTTGTCCTGCAATGCCACCATTAACAGCATATTGCCATTGTCACCGACACCACCCTGATTGCCATCGACAACAAAACGATCGCCGGTTTTAGGTGCGCTATCAAAAGACAGCGTCAGGCTTTGGTAGTTAATGGCATCACCAGCAGCATAGTCCCTGGTTGCCATAACCGTGCTAGTGGCTGTGTCTGTAATGCTGTATTCCGTCGCCGATATAAAATCAACACTGAACGGTGATTCGCTCTGTTTGGAATCTGCCGGCTGGGGTTTATTAAAACCGGCCGCAATATTGGCGCTGCCCGTTCCGGTGACAAACACAGCCAGATCTTCATTAGCTGCACCGTCCATATAAATACCAGTGCGCAGGCCCAGTACCGCAAGGTCGGCGGGTACGCCATTGGCACCAAAGGTAAAGCGAACTTTATCCGTGCTCTCCAGTGCCAGAATACCGGCATAGGTCTGGTTGGACTGACCCAGAGCATTGGTCGATGAGGATCCATCTGGATTACCCAGAGTAATACTCTCGCCTTCATGGCCAGCAGTATTGGCCAAAATCAGGCCGCCATCACGGCTGACATAGGCCGATACATTAGTACTGGCTGACTCTGCATTAATTGCAGCCGACAGGGCATCAATGCTTGCGGGAAAAGCACCACCACCAATCAATACATTGTTGATTCTCACCTGTTGCAGAAGATCAATGTCCTCTTCAGCAACAGTAATAATATTGCTTGCTACTGCAGTGACTCCGGTGTCAGCACTGGCGCTGTTGAGCCAGGCCGCCATAGTCGCTGCCGAGCTCTCTTCACTACTGGCCAGACTCAGAGCAGTCAGTGAATGGCCGTTTAGCACTAGACTGTCCGCGGCAATAAGATCGACGCTGATGCCCGACGTATTCTCCTGCAGGCGCACGGGTGCAGTCTCGACCCGGGCATTAATAATAGTCGTCTGCTCTTGCATGCCATTGCCATCAGCACTGGGTATCCAGTCCTGCCGCTCAACGCGGTTGGCTAAAAAGCCATAGGTCATATCCAAATCCTGATAGGCATCTGTGCCTGTGGCATTTAGATAGGTGCTGCTGTAACTGCTACTGCTGTTAAATCCACTGTCCCCGGACATCAGAGCATCTTGCGTCGCTGTGTCCATGCTGTGGCCCATAATATGGACGCCCTCGCTGGTCATAACCTGCATACGCAGACCACTGTCCTGGGGAACTTCCATCATCAGGGCAACATTGTCAGCGCCACGGGGAATCACAAAGGCTGGTGCCAGATTGCTGGCAGTGACCTCAATACCTGCGGCGGTACTTGAGTTATTGCCCAGACTAAGGATATCTGTGCCTTGCTCAAAGCCTTGGAAAGCTGTTTCCTTGCCATAGCTGAGAGAGACTTTGGATTCACTGATATTGGCTTCACTGGCCGTGACGCGCAGTCGCTCAGCAGCAGCAATCGCCTCGGGATCAGTTTGGATCAATCTAAAGCCCGCCGCTGGACGCTGACGAGGCTCTACATAAAAAGTATCGCCATCATTGAGTCTGCCGGTTGAATTCAGCTGCAGACCTGCATGGGTAAAGCCACTGGCATCGGGCTGGGCAAAGGTCACTGCGCCTGTTTTGCCATCCTCTATGCGCCAGACATTATCCTCAGACATCCAGCGAATCTGGAACGGTGAGAATTTAAAGGCCTGGGGGTCTACCACTTCAATCTCGATATCAATATCAGCAGACACGGTGGGAGAGCTGATATCGAACACTGAATCAATCTGGAATAGATCGGTGCCGCGCTGACCGCGAAGGTCAAGACCGGCGCTGTGAATTTCATTAACCTCTGCCACTAATGTCTGGGCGAGGTAATCAAAACTATCCATAGCCGGACCCAGAGTCTGACTGCGGAAATTAATCAAGCCGCCCAAAATACCGCTGCTCACAGTACTGGCTGCCCGGGTATCGCCGTAGGGATCTACCACTATGTCGACGCGGCCCGGATCATTGCCATCAAATCTGGCGCCCAGATCTACAGATTGTTTGCCATCCACAATCAGTGAGCCAGAGCTGCTGCCCAGGCGCACGGCTACTTCACCACTGGTGGCTTCAGTCACATGGATTTTACTGATATCAGCCATATCCCGAAGAATCTGGTCGCGCTGATCAAGCAGGCCCGCTGGCTGTTTATCAATTGTGATTTTTCCGCTCAGCTGGGAATTAACCGCCACCAGCTGTGCCGACAAAGAATTAATCGTACTTACCTGAAGCTCAATATTCGAACGAGCTTCCTGCTCTACAGCGCCCAGATGCCCGGATATCTCGCGGAATCGAGAGGCCAGAGCATCGGCGTCGCGAACAAAAAGCTGGCGCTGAATACTGGATGCCGGGTCGGCACTAAGGTCACTGGCCGTGGCAAAAAACTGATCCAGGGCACTGGATAATCCAGAGGCCTGAGAGCCCATAATATCGACAATACGATTGGCGTACTGAATCAAGGGCTCTTGGGTAGAAAGATCACTGCTGCTATTGCGCAGACCACTTTCAATAAATTCGTCATAGGCGCGACTAATACCCTGCAGGCGCGCGCCCGTGCCAATAAACACTGTGCCCTGCTGGCTCGGCATACCCTCTGCAGAGCTGGCCACCTGACGGGAATAACCCTCGGTATTAAGGTTGGCAATATTGTTACTGACGGTGGCCAGCGACTGTCGATACAGCTGCGTGGCACCAGCACCAATGGATAAAATATCACTCATAATTCAATCCCTGTGACTGGCTTATCCTGCATGGAAAAGGAGCGCTTCTCGGCGGCAGGGTCAAGAGCCATTGCCGGGCTGGACGTCTGCCCATAAAGCTGCTGATACGCGTCCATCGCCTTGGTTGTATTGGTTTGCTTCTGTACCTGTTCCGACAGCCAGTCACCGAGGCCAAAAACCCCTTTCTGGGCCATAACCTGAGACAGCTCCTGATGGTACATCTGCTCAAAAGTATCCACACTGGAGGATCCCATTAGATCGCTCTTTAAGGGCACATTGGCTTCGCGCACAGACTTAAACACCATCTGTACAAACATAGCTTCAAACTGACGACCCACTTCCTGCGCAGCACTTTGATCATTAGTCTTGGCGCGCGAACGCAGCTCGCCAAGGCCGGCGAAATCAAGATAACTTTTAGCTGACAGATTAAGGTCTGACATTTAGATCACCACCAGCTCAGCACGCAGACTGCCGGAGCTTTTTAACGCTTCCAGAATCGCGATCAACGATGAGGGTGAGGCACCAACTTGGTTAACGGCATCAACGATTTCTCGCAGATCCACACCAGGCTGGAAAAGAAACATGGGGTTTTTCGGTTCAACGACCATGATGTCGGCATTCTGTACCTCTGCGGTCACGCCCTGACTAAAGGGATCCGGCTGACTGACTTCATTGGTCGCCGAGATACTGACAGAGATGGTGCCATGGGTAACGGCAACCGCCGTCACTTTGACACTGCGATTAATCACAGCAGTGCCAGTTCTGGAATTAATCACAACTCGGGCCGGAGGCTCACCTGGGGTGACATCGAGGTTCTCGATCATGCTCATAAAGGTAACACGCTGGGAGCTGTCCGCAGGCGCACTCACCGCAACCGAAACACCATCGAGGGCGCGGGCAACACCGGCGCCAAAGGCCAGATTAATAGCCTCAGCAATGGCATTTGAAGTTGAAAAATCATTGTCTCTTACATTGAGCACAATATGATCCGCAGTATCAAAAGGCGTCTCAACCATGCGCTCGACGGTGGCGCCATTAGGAATGCGACCAGATGTAGGAACACCAATCTGAATGCTGCTGCCGGCGGCATCTGTACTGATGCCTGTCACTGTCATGGCTCCCTGAGCCAGGGCATAGGTCTGTCCATCAACACCGCGCAGCTGGGTCATAATCAAGCTGCCGCCGCGCAGTGACTCGGCCACACCAATGGCTGAGACATTGATATCAATACGCTGACCTGGCTTGGCAAAAGGTGGCAGTTCTGCGGTGACCATTACTGCAGCCACATTTTCAACCTTCATTTCTTTCTTGGCATTCTGCGCGGCCAGGTCGGCCATCTGATCACCAAGATCAAAATCACTCACTGGTCCGTCAACACTGACACCCAAGCCGGAAAGCATGGTTTTTAATGACTGGGCAGTAATCGGCAAGTCCTTGCCATCACCGGATCCCTGCAGGCCCACCACTAATCCAAAGCCTACCAATTTGTTGGAGCGTACACCGGCAACATCAGCAAGGTCTTTGATTCTGTCCGCACTGGTAGTCCCAGAGACCAGCAGTGCAATCAGTACAATAAATGCTTTAATTTTAATCATGTTCCTATCCCCTGAAACCGCTTAAAACGGCCAGAATTTGTAGAGCAAACCAGTGCCCCAGGATGTGTTGGATGCTCTCGCTAACTGACCTGTACCGCGGTAAGAAATCTGTGCATGGGCAATTCGCTGAGACAAAATAGTATTGTCTGGTTGAATATCAGCTGGGCGGATAATGCCCTTGACCTGAATAAACTCTGTACCTTCGGTCAGTGCCAGCTGCTTCTCGCCGACAATGATTAGATTGCCATTGGCCAGTACTTCTACAACCATGGCTGAAATGGACCCGGTCAACGAAGCCGTCTGTCCAGCAGTACCGGTACCCTCGCTACTAATAGCTGAGCCATCAGTCTCTGCATTGGTCATAAAGGTGGCACCAAAGCCCAGATTATCGACAATGGAATTTAACTGGTCCTGGCCAATAACATCATTTTCAGTCTCGCGACTGGTGCTGAGACCAGAGGTCCGTGACGCCTGAGTGGTTTCATTGAGCAGAACTGTAATCAGATCGCCCACCTGAATATCGGCCGCCTGATAACTGCGCAGATCACCAAACAGATCTCGCCCATTGGTAAAGATGGAGCCAGTTGGCTGCACTGGCGCTTTTGCCGGAATCGGTTGCACTGGCGAAAACTCTGCCGTTGGCATCATTGCTGGCTGGACTGCACAGGCACTTAAAACACTACCCAGGAAAACAATATTTACTAAACGAATTAGGTTCATCAGTTTGTCCTACAGGTTATTGTTCAAGAAGCGCAACATGCCATCAGCCGCGGAAATGGCTTTGGAGTTCACCTCATAGGCGCGCTGGGTTTCGATCATATTGACCATCTCTTCGACCACATTGACATTGGAGGCTTCAAGAGAACCCTGCATCAACATGCCAGCACCGTTTTCACCAGGGATGCTGATAATGGCATCGCCACTGGCATTGCTCGGCAGCATGAGATTGCGCCCGATAGGTGTGAGTCCTGCATTATTAACAAATCTCGACAGCTGCAACTGACCGACCTGAACAGCGCCACCGCTATTGGCAAGCTCGGCAGTGACTGTGCCATCGCGTCCAATGGTAATGCTCGCGGTATTCTGGGGAATATTGATCGCCGGGATAATTGGCTCGCCACCGGCAGTCACTAACTGACCTTCCGACGACAGTTTTAGAGAACCATCTCTGGTGTAGGCAATAGAGCCATCGGCCTGCTGCACGGACAGAAAGCCCTCACCGGTCACAGCCACATCCAGCGCATTCTCAGTAGTAATAAT
>CAXAJC010000076.1:0-8714 GCA_963969005.1 uncultured Cellvibrionales bacterium
TGAGGTAGCGCACTATAGGTGAGCAGAGGATTTGAGTCAACCAAAAGCTGGGGATAATCACTGGTTTTTAGTGCTTATTTTCGGCTGTAGGGCACTGGCACCGCCATGGTTTCTTTTAGCTCTTCCATCACCACATAGCTGGTTGATTCCTGCACGGCGGGCAGCTTGAGTATTCGGTGTCCGAGCAGTTCTCTGTAGGCTGCCATATCTGCGACCCTGGCTTTCAGCAGGTAGTCATAGTTGCCGGAGACCAAAAAGCAGCTCTGCACATTCTCCAGATCCATCACCGAGCGGCGGAACTCCTCGAAGTTTTTCTGTGAGGTGTGGTTGAGCCTTATTTGCACAAACACCACCAGGCTGGCATTGAGTTTGTCTGGGCATACCTGCGCCGAATAGCCAAGAATATAGCCATTGCGCTCCAGTCGCTTAACTCGCTCAATGCAGGGGGTCACAGAAAGGCCCACTTCCCGGGCCAGATCTGTGTAGCTTATGCGCCCGTCTTTCTGCAGTAGCCGCAGTATATTGCGGTCAATTTTGCCCAATTTATCGGTGGTTTCTGCTGCCGAAGCCATAAATAAAATATCCTGTTTAAATGCCAATTCTATAAAAATACTCTGGATTATACCCAAATAGAGTAATAAATATTATTACTGAATTATAGAATAACCAGATAACTTGATAAGTGAATTAATGCTTTTGACAATAAAATGCAGGAGGGATGACAAATGTTGGTTGGTGTACCTAAGGAAATTAAGAATCATGAATATCGGGTTGGCTTGACGCCATCATCGGTCAATGAGCTGGTTAAGCGCGGTCACAATGTGATTGTCGAGCGCATGGCAGGTCTGGCGATTGACTTTACCGATGCAGAATATAGTCAGGCTGGTGCCGAGATGGTTGATTCCGCTGGCGAGGTATTTTCCCGCGCTGATATGATCATCAAGGTCAAAGAGCCACAGCCCGCTGAGTGCAGGATGCTGCGGGAAGGGCAAATTTTATATACCTACCTACATCTGGCTCCTGATCCACAGCAAACCAAATTATTGGTTGAGTCTGGTGCAACCTGTGTTGCCTATGAAACGGTTACTGATAACCAGGCCGGGCTGCCGCTGCTAGCGCCCATGTCCGAGGTTGCTGGGCGCATGTCTGTGCAGGCAGGGGCCCATCATCTGGAGAAGGCCCAGGGCGGCCGTGGAGTGCTATTAGGCGGTGTGCCCGGTGTTGCACCGGCAAAGGTGCTGGTGATTGGCGGCGGTGTGGTGGGCGATAATGCTGCGGCAATGTCTGTAGGCATGGGGGCAGATGTGACTATTCTGGATCGCTCAATTCCTCGTTTGCGTGAGCTTGATGCCAAGTACGAGGGCCGCGCGCGCTGTGTCTACTCCACTAATGCCGCCATTGAGGACTATGCTCTGGAAGCGGATCTGGTTATTGGCGCTGTATTGATTCCCGGTGCTGCGGCTCCCAAGCTACTGTCCCGCGACTTGATTGCACGCATGAAAAAAGGCTCAGTCGTGGTCGATGTAGCTATTGATCAGGGCGGCTGTTTTGAAACCTCCAAAGCCACCACCCATGAACAGCCAACCTATGTGGTTGATGATGTTGTGCACTACTGTGTCGCCAATATGCCTGGCGGTGTTGCGCGCACAGCTACCATTGCATTGAACAATGCCACGTTACCCTACGCGCTGGCGCTGGCTGATGACCCGATAAGCAGTCTGTTTAGGGATAAGAACTTGCAAAATGGCCTGAATGTTCACAAAGGCAAAGTAACCTACAAGGCAGTAGCTGATGCTCTGGAATATCAGTATGTAGCAGCAGATGAGGCATTGAAGGCATAATCCCGCTGTTAATGTCAGGTCCAAAACCCACCGCCTACCCGCGGTGGTTTTTTTTGGCTAGTATTTCAGCCTGAGGGTTTCTATTAAGGAGCCTTCAGCTGTTCTAATAAGGAGCCATCAGCCGTTCTAATAAGGAGCCACCAGCCGTTCTAATAAAGAGCCATCAGCTTCTTTATTAAGGCGCCTCCGCCAAAATCACCGCCCTGATCGGAGCAGGGTGCCCCTCAACGGTTTTGCTGTGGTCATTCGGATCCAGAAAGTCCTGCAGAGATTCAAAGGTCATCCAGTCCGTGCTGCGCTGCTCCTCAATACTGGTGGTGCTGAGATCCACCAATCTAGGGTTTTTTAATCCATTTTTGCGCATCCAGCTCAGCAGCGTATCCACCGTCGGCAGATACCAGACATTAGGCATTTTGGCATAGCGCCCTTCGGGCACCAGCGTCATGCCCTGCGGCCCCTCGATCACCAATGTTTCCAGCACCAGCTGGCCACCGGGACGCAGCAGTTCTTTAAGCTCGCGCAGATGATCCATGGGCGAGCGGCGATGGTAGAGAATGCCCATGGAGAAAACCGTATCAAATGCTGCCAGTTGAGTCGGCATATGCTCTATACCCAGAGGCAGCACATCAATAGGCAGACCAGCACCAGCAAAATTTTTGATCGCCTGGAACTGAAAAACAAATTTTACTGAAGGATCAATGCCAATTACCCGCCGCGCACCCGCACCTAGCATGCGCCAGCAGTGGTAGCCATTGCCGCAGCCAACATCCAGAATCAATCGATTTTCAAGGCTGTCCAGATGGGGGGCAACCCGGTCCCATTTCCAGTCCGAGCGCCATTCGGTATTTACTGGCAACCCAAACAGGTTGTAAGGGCCTTTGCGCCAGGGATGCAGTCCCATCAAAGTGGCTTGTAGTGCCAGCCTGCGGCCTTTGTCCATCAAGCTGGCGTCGCCAATAGAGACCTCAGTTGCAAGCTCTATATCAAGAGGGTCTATCTCCGGCAGGCGCCTCAAGGTTTCCTCCCATTCTGGCATATCACCCCAGCGCTCACGGCGCAGCTGTTGCGCCAGCAGTTCCGGCAGCGTCTGGCCCCAGTCGCCGAGGGGAGACTCTTCGAGCCAGGAGAGGAAAGGCCCGTAATCAAGTGTTTGAGGAATCATTGTTATGCCTGCGATTTTGACAGGCAATTATAAGGCATTTCCGCTATGGTGTTAGCCGAAACTACAGAGGCAGTATCGGGACAAATAATGGACGACAAACGATTTGATGCGCTGGAAGAAAAGCTAGCTTATTTAGAAATGGCCAACGCCCAGCTCGAGGACGAGATTTTTCGTCAGCAGCAAGAGATAGATGCCCTGACGAAGGCCCATCGCAATATGCTCGAGCGGATAGAAGTGCTGCAGGACAGCGCTGCTGAGAGTGACGGCATAGGTCAGAGCGGCGCCGCCGGAGAGCGGCCACCCCATTACTGATATCCATGGACGAGAACCCAGGCCTGAGATACTGGGGGGTCATATATTTTGATTGCACCTTGGCCCGAGACCAACAATTATTAGGCTAAACCATTACAAAAATACGCTTGCGCCTAATTAATATTGAAAGGCAATAAATAAGGCCAAGTGACGGAAGACTACCCGGGGAGGGGAATATGAGTGACTTAAAGCCGGCAGCAAAAGCCAAAATTGACCAAGTATTTGCGCAGCAAAAAGACTACGCACTGGAACTGCGCAAATCAGACTGCAAACAGCGTCTGGCCGTGCTGGACCGGTTTGAACAAGCCTTCACCGCCGCCTACGACGATATTCACAAAGCCGCTGCCGCAGACTTTGGCAAACCAGAAGCCGAAATAGATCTGGCTGAGATTATGCCAGTGCGTGCTGAGCTTAAGCATATTCGCAAGTCCCTGAAAAACTGGATGAAGCCCGAACATGTCGGTGCCACCATCTCCATGTTTGGCACCAAATCGCGCATTGTCAAAGAGCCCAAAGGCGTCACCTTGGTGGTATCCCCCTGGAACTACCCGTTTAACCTGACCTTTGGCCCCATGATGTGGTCGATCGCCGCAGGTAACACTGTGATTATCAAGCCCTCGGAAATGACCCCAAAAATGTCCAAGGTGATTGGCGCTATTGTGAAGCAGGCGTTCAGGCCAGAGGAAGTGGCGCTGTTTGAAGGCAAGGCCGATGTGGCCAGCTATCTGACCAGCCTGCCATTTGACCATATTTTCTTTACCGGCAGTCCAGCTGTTGGCAAACATGTGATGGCCGCCGCCGCTAAAAACCTTACCTCAGTGACATTAGAGCTGGGAGGCAAGAGCCCGGTGATTGTGGACAAATCCGCCAACCTGAAAAAGGCGGTTGGATCCATAACTTGGGGTAAATTTAATAACAATGGCCAGACCTGCATTGCCCCCGACTATATCTATGTCCACGAAGCCATCAAAGACGAGCTGGTGGCAGAACTGACCGCCTGCATTGAGTCCCAGTATGGCCTCGGCAATGATGCCAAAGAAAATGGCGACTACTGCCGCGTAGTAAATGCTGGCCACCATGGCCGCATTTCACGACTGTTGGACGACGCCAAAAGCAAAGGTGGCCGAGTGCTAACCGGTGGCCAGGTGAGCAAGACAGGACAGTTTATTGCCCCCACATTGATCGAAGGCATGAGTGAAGATTCATCCATTATGGACGAAGAAATCTTTGGTCCAGTGCTGCCCATTATTACCTTCTCGGATATTGATACCGCCATCGGCTATGTCAACAGCAAGCCCAAGCCGCTGGCTCTGTATATCTACAGCACCGATGACAAATTCACCAACAAAGTACTGCAAGAGACCAGTGCCGGAGATACCTGTGTCAACCAGACCGTGATGCACTTTTTGCACCCGAACCTGCCCTTTGGCGGCGTTAACAACAGTGGTATTGGCAAGTCTGGCGGCGTGTGGGGCTTTAGAGCCTTCACCCATGAGCGCAGTGTGTTGGTGGACAAGTTCAGCACACTTTCAATGATGTACCCGCCTTACACACCCAAGGTGAAAAAGCTGATCAAGACTACGATGAAGATATTGACCTAAGCTCGTCATCTAAGCCTTTTAACCTAGGGCTGGGTTGGCTACTTGATCGCCACCAGAGAACAAAAATTAAAACATTGAAACCAGGGGCTTGCGGACTGAAATCCGCAGGCCTTTAATCGTTGGATATGGCTATCCAATGTCTCAGGCACCAGCACATTTTCAATAGAATCGCGCTTCTGGCTGATTTCCAGATCACTGTAGCCCTGAGCCCGCTTAAAGCCATGGTGCAGTTCGTTGAGCAACTGGTTAAGGGACTCCGGCTCAAAGCTAAGCTTCTCCGAAATAATCACACAGCCGCCGGGGTTAAGCCCCTGATAAATCTTTTCCATCAATGCCGCCCGCTGAGCCAAGGGCACAAACTGCAAGGTAAAGTTCATCACCACTAGAGAGGCATTGCTTATCTCAATATCGCAGATATCATTATTGACCAGCTCAACGGCAGTGCTGTCCGGTTTGGCATCCAGAATGGTCTGGCACTTGCTGAGCATGGCCGTAGAAGTGTCCACCGCAAAAATAGTCGCCCCGCGACCCTCAATACGCTGACGCACTGCCATAGTTGAGGCACCCAGAGAACAACCCAAGTCATAACAATGGGTATTGGCCTGCACAAAACGCTCGGCCAACTCACCGGTGTGAGCAAGAATGGTTTCATAACCAGGCACCGATCTGCTGATCATATCCGGGAATACATCCACCACTGCCTGATCAAACGCAAAAGCCGGCACCTTGCCCAGAGGGCTGGAGAATAGATTGTCGCGGCTTGAGTCGGTCATCGATTAGTGCTCTTTAACTAGCAATAATTTCAAGGCCAGTGTCTGCCGCGAGATCAGCATTGGTAATCACCGCAGTATGCGCAGCATCGGCACACAAATAAGTATTGGCTACCCGCTTAAGGTCTGCCTCAGTCACCGCCAGCACCTGATTTCTAAACTGCTCAGTGCAGGCTTTGCCGCGACCATTAAGCTCCGCATGGAACGCTTGAATGGCTTCCCCAGCAGGGGAGCCTGGCTTATCCAGGCCGCCAACCACGCCCAGGATCGCCTCCTCGATTTTGTCATAACCCAGCGCCTGTTCCTGCACCCAGTTAATCGAGTTATCAAAGTCTTGCAGCGTGCCAGCAATACGTGGGTCGCGGTAAGAGTAAAAGCGGAAAGCACCAGTTTGATTGTCTTGCGAAGCGCCGCCGCCATAGGCGCCGCCCTGTTCCCGCACCGCCCGGTGCAAATAGCCATTGCGCAAAACACCGCCCAGCACCGTAAGCGCTGCTGAGTCCGGATGGCCCGTAGGCACAGTAGGATAAGCCTTGGCGCAGAAGCTCACCTGAGTATTGGCGGTAAAGGCATGATTAACCGATGTAAACTCAGGGCTATAGCTAATTAGATTACTAGTGGCGGCATCAGAAGCACCACCGGAGAAACCAGCCTGCATCACCCCGGCAAAATTATCCAAACGCTCCCCTTCAGCCACCAGCAGGTACTGGCGGGGCTGAGCAAGAACCAGCTGATGAATCTCCTGGAGCTGTGCAGATAGCGTTGCCAACCCGCTTTCAGAATCGAGACTTTTATCCAGCGCCTTGAGTAATGTCAGGCCAGTCATACCACCCCAGCGCTGGCTGAGGTTAGCATTGGCAGAGATACCACTGGCCGCAGCAGTCATGGCCAGCACATGGCCATTGCCAGTAATAGAAGATTCCCGGTAGGTGCGAATCTGCGCCACCAACTCCCGCAAGCGCGGCAGTTCATCAAAGCGGGCAGCCGTAATTGACTCCTGCATCAGATCAGTCATGGCCGCCTGATTGCGCGCCAGACCTTTGCTGGTAAAACTAATATTGCCATGGAGCTTATTAAGGCTGTCTTTATCGGTGCGCACAGAGGCCGATGCTGAATAGGCACCCACCAGACTCGAGTGCCATAGTTGCGTCTGCTGATAATCCCGCTGGCCCACACCCATCTCAGTGACACAGGTGCTGTAAAGAGGCAGCAGATCCATCTGCGCTTCACTTAGCGCAGGCATTGGTATAATCACCTGCTGGTAAGCCAGACCATTGGTGCCCGCACTGTAGCTGGTCAGTAAGTTAGGGCTGGATAACACAGATGCTTTTTCCGGGTAAGTAATGTCCGCAGGCACATCCTCAATGCCTACCTTGGGCAAAATATCTAAATTCTCATCCATCTCCTGACGCTGCTTTAGGGCTGCAGCACTGTCGATAATAGCCTGGGCTTCATCAGCACTGAGGTCCGCTTTAATGGCCGCCAGACGATCCTTCTCTGTCTGTTCCTTTTGCCCACCTAACTGGGCATCAGGTTTTAATACCAGTCTGGTGCGATGGGGGTTATTGAGCAGCAGATCCCGGGCCAGAGACTTGATAAACTCCGGGTCGGTAATTTGTTGCTGCAGCTTATCCAGCACCGGGTCGAGATTTAATAATGACACCGGGTCACCGCGATGGGTGGCACTGGTCAGGCTGGTTAAGATTAGATGCAGGCCGTAAGGGTAGCCACCGCCAGATATCTCGCGCTGGGATAGCTCCAACTGATGGAGGCTAGCCGCCACCTGTTCCTGGGGTAGGCCATTGTCAGCCACATCCTGCAACACCTGTAGAATCATAGTTTCAACCTGATCCGCCTGCTCCGGGTTAGAGCCCTCAATACCACAGGCAAAGCACAGCTCTTTTTGTGAGTCCTCAAGGCCGCACATGGGCGAGGGCGAAGTACCCAGGTCAGTGGTTTCTAAAGCCTTCTGCAGAGGCGATCCACTGTTGTCCAGCAATACGCTGGAAAGCAGGCGCGCCTGCATAGTAGCTTCTAGATCAGTGGAATCTCCAAGCAGCCAGGACAACACTATATGGGTGCTATCGTCACTGGATTCCGATTGGCTGGCATCAAAGGCATAGGACTCCTCAAAATACTGGGGCTTGCTGTAACGCTGTTCATCGGTGACCGCAATATGGCAGTCCAGCTTATCAAAGCGACTCAGAGCGTTATCTTCAAAGCTGGCCTGATGCTCCACCGCTGGAATATCACCAAAGGTGACAAAAATAGCATTGCTGGGGTGGTAATGGGTTTGGTAAAACGCCTTAAATTGGTCGTAGGTCAGATCCGGAATATTGGCCGGCTCACCACCGCTGTTGTAATGATAAGTGCTAGTGGGATAAAGGTATTTGCTCATGGTCTGCCACAGCACCGAGTTAATGGAGCTCATGGCACCCTTCATCTCATTGTAAACTACCCCTTTAAACGTTAGCTCCGATGAGGCATCGCTAGCATCAGCAAACTCCAGGCGATGGCCCTCCTGGGCAAAATCTAGTGGGTCCAACCGGGCAAAAAATACCGAGTCTAGATACACACCCAGCAGATTGTTAAAGTCCTTTTTATTCTGGCTGGCAAAGGGGTAAGCTGTCCAGTCACTGCTGGTAAACGCATTCATAAAGGTATTGAGCGAGCGCCGAATCATCATAAAGAACGGGTCGCGCACCGGGTATTTTTCACTGCCGCAGAGTGCAGTATGCTCAAGAATATGGGCCACACCAGTGGAGTCCATGGGCACAGTGCGCAGGGCCACCAAAAATACATTTTCGCTGTTGTCTGCCGCCAGATGAATATGCTGGGCACCGGTCACACGGTGACGAAACTCCTGGTAGCGAACTTTTAATGAAGCGATTTCTTGCTCACGCAACAACTCAAATGCGGGATGGGTATGGTCAGTCATAAGGGGCTATAGCTCAGTGGTTACTGGGTTAAAACGAAGCAGCATTCTACTGCAAGTCGCGGGCTGAGGAAATGGTGGCGGGGGCTGTTA
>CAXAJC010000077.1:0-8673 GCA_963969005.1 uncultured Cellvibrionales bacterium
TTTCTCGGCAGCAGATAGGGGGCATCGGTTTCAATCATCAACCGCTCAAGGGGAATATTGTGGACAATTTTCTGCAACTCTATGCCGCGCCTTTCATCACAGACCCACCCGGTAATACCGATATGCAGATCCATATCCAAATAGCTGAACAATGTTTTTTTATCCCCGGTAAAACAATGGATAACCCCCTGGCTAAACTGGTCTCTGTAGCTGCCTAGAATCTCCAGCTGACGTCTCGATGCATCTCGCTCATGCATAAATAGCGGCATTTTTAGCTCTATCGCCAATTCCAGCTGGGCTTCAAAAGCTAGCTCCTGGGCTTTGGGGCTGGAAAGATTGCGATTGAAGTCGAGCCCGGTCTCGCCCACTGCCACTACCTGCTGGTGGTTGGCCAGTCCCCGTAGTCTGTCCATCGATTCATTGTTGAGTGATTGGGCATCATGGGGATGTATGCCACAGGTAGCGAACAGCATGCCTGGAAACTGGCTTCTGTGTTGTTCGCACAGGGCTAATACAGCTTCACTTTCCGCGACTGAGGTGCCGGTTAGCACCAGCTGGCTGACTCCTGCATCCTGAGCCCGCTGCAGTACATCCTCTACATCAGCGCCAAAACGCTTGCTGGAGAGGTTTACACCAATATCTATTAACTGCATAAAGCACCGCGGCAAAGTCCCTGAGAATGGCCCACAGGGGCTTTCAGCGAATCCTGCGGGGGTATTTGGTCTGCATTATAGTCGGTAATTAAAGTAGCCTGTCTTTTTCATGCTGAGATAACAGGGGCGTCTTGAGGCCGAGTTTGCGTGAATATAATACTGAATACATGAGCACATTGCTGACATAGCTGCGGGTTTCCCGGTAGGGAATCAATGTCATCCAGACATCAAAGGGCAGTTTGCTCTGGCTCTTGGCTAGCCATTGATTTACCCGGCTGGGCCCGGCATTGTAAGCTGCGGTGGCCAGTATACGATTGTAGTCAAATTGTTCCAGCAGGCCCCGGTAATAGCTGGCACCAATGGCGAGGTTGGTGTCAGCATTATGCAACTGTGTTTTTGATCTGTAGGGAATCTTGTATTTTCTTGCCGTGGCACTGGCCGTGGCGGGCATCACCTGAATCAGGCCTCTGGCACCAGCACCGGAGGTTGCGGACGGGTTAAAGGCGCTCTCCTGACGGGCCAGTGCAAACAGAGTATAGTCGGGGATCCCGGTTTTGCTGGCAGCGGCGCTAATTTGATCCTTGTAGGCCAGAGGGAATCTAATCTCCACATCGTCCCAGTATCTGGCCGTCCCGAGGCTGGCAATGGCTTTGTTATGCCAGCGCCACTGACTGGCCAGAACTGCTGCCGCAAGCCAGTCCTGATATTGGAAGTTGGCATTGCCACTGGTCCATTCACGATTGGCATCCAGGCTGGAGCCATGGAAATGTAATTCCCGCGCTCGTTGTATGGCTGGCATTGCTGCTATGGCATCCAGCCTTTGCTGGTCAATAATCAATGGGTGATGGTTAATGTTGTATTCGGCGCCAATTCTTTCACTGGCCAGAAATCCGTAGAAATCCCGCTCCTTTGCCAGCTTGCGAGTCAGCTGCAGAATTTCAGGATTCTCCGTGGTGCTGGGGTCGGACTCCAGGCTGCGAATCTGCCAGTAGCGCCACAGTGGTTTTTCCTGACTAGCATGGGGCAGTCGCCCGAGCCAGGCCCTGACTTTGGGCCAGTCTAGCTGTGCCAGTGACTGGCGAATACGCCATTCTGTCAGGCTGCCATCGAGGGTTTGGTTAAGTAGGCGAATATTATCGATATGGTAGCTGTCCGCGGCCTTTCTGTGGCCCTGGGCATATAGGTTTTTGATAATGGCGCTGATAATCCGTGCCTGAGCGCTGTGGCTGAATTCGTGGCTCAACTGATAGCGGGTCCAGTGTTTTAATGCCTGTTGGGCGTTGCGGGCAGCTAGACGGCCAAGCCCACGCTCCAGAATATTTAGCTCTTCAACGGTTTGACTGGTGAAGTTGTGACGTTGACCAATACTGTGGGGCTTGCGATCAGCATCGTAATAAAGCTGGTACAGGCGTTTGTAATTGGGGCTGCGGAAGAAGCGTTTAAGGTACCGGGCGAGCTGGTAGTTATGCTTGAGCAGTGCTGCGTTAAAGCGCTGCCATGCCAGTTTCTCACTGATATGACCGCCTTTAATCAGGATGCCAAATAATTTATCGCAGGTTTTTGGCAGGGACTTGCCCTCGACCCAGACTGAGAGTCCGCCGGCAACGGCTTTACTTTTATTACCCAACCGGTGATGGGCGAGATAGAAGTTGCACCTCTGGCTGCTGCTGGCACTGCTGTCGCGATAGAACTCGGTGTATGCAGTCCAGTAACCGCGACTAGACAGATAATCCAGCCAACGGTTGCGCAGATGGATTTCTTTTACATTGCCCTGATATCTGGCCAGGTAGTCTGCAATCTTAGCTCGGTATTTATAGTGCAGGTTAGCGCTGAGGTCGGCGTAAACCAGATATTCATACAGCGGGTAATCTTGCAGTCTGCTGCGATAATCCCGCAGAGCCTGCCACTGACCTTTGCGCGCCATGGCAAGGGCAGTGCTGTAATCGCTGCGTTGCTGGGTTAAGTGTTGGCGGGTTAATTGCTCTTGGGAGGGCGTTGCGGACTGCCCTGTACCCGATAGCAGAGCCAGGTGCAGTAACATAAAGATCAGCAGTGATGATCTGGATGCTGATATCAGAGTAACCATTAGTTCCCTTAGCTGCCCGGCGATTTAAGATTTGCTGAGGTCAGAAAGTATCAGTTCCGCCGGCAGAATGCGAGTGTGAAGGCGGGTTGATTGCACTGAGCTTATTTATCGGTGATTCTTACTGCCAGCACATCACAGCTGGCGCCATGCAATACGGAATTACTAGTCGAACCAAAAATAAGCGCCAGTCCGTGACGGCCATGACTGCCTACTACTATTAAATCAATATTCTCACTCTTGGCTATATTGTGCATCTCCTTGGCCGGGTGGCCGAGTACAATATGCTGGTCTTGCTCGGGGATATCCAGTTGCTGTGCCAGTACCGCCAGGCGTTTAGTGGCCTGCTGTTGCAGCTGGTTTTGCACATCGGAAAGATCTACGGGAATATCGCCACCGTAAGTGAAAGCCAGTGGTTCAAGAATATGGCACAGAGAGATCTTTGCGTCGCCCTGGTTAAAAAGCAGCTTGACGCGATCTATCACTTGCTGTGATTCTGTGGAAAGATCCAGGCCGACCAGAACATGTTTGTACGTGGACATGATGATTTACACCTGTTGTTTGATGGATACGATTATACCTAACAACGCATGGTAGTCTGTTGAAATATTCACTGTAAAGAGTAGTACGAAATGACATGGTTGTTAATACTGTTTGGTGTAGCACTGGTGTGTTCGCCGTTGATGTGGCTCAAGCAATCGCCCCATCAGCGCCGCGTGACCGAGTTGCGACGCCTTGCCAGTAGCCTGACATTGCAGGTTAGTTTGCACCGGCGCCCGGATGCCAGGGATGATGAGCTTCGCCTTGAGTGCGTCTGTTACCGGTTGCCATGGACTGATAGCCAGTGCCGTCAGAATTGGGTTATACAGAATTACAGCGACCGGGGCTGGGATTCTCACTGCTTTGGCTGGCGCTGGTTTGGCGATCAGGCCAGATCTGAGTTGTATGAGATCATTGCTGAGACCGTCGGGAAAATGCCCGAAACGGTCAGCGCAATAATTGCTAATAGTGCCGGTATTGGGGTTATCTGGAATGAGCGGGGAGAGGTTTCTGATGTTGAGGCAATCAGCGAACTTTTAGTTAGATTGCGGCAAAAAGCTGAAGAAATTTGCCTGTGAGGGTTGACCAGAGGTTAGGCAAACGCGTATATATGCGCTCCTTGGAGTTATCAAAGTTGGCAAATTTGATGGGTTTGCCACTGGGATTTAACAAAATTGGAATTGTATTATTAAGGAATTGAAGCCCCTATGGGTAAATCTTTAGTTATTGTAGAGTCACCGGCGAAAGCCAAAACGATCAACCGCTACCTGGGTGATGACTTTGTGGTCAAATCCAGTGTCGGTCATGTTCGCGACCTTCCTACCGGTGCCAATCGCACCACTACTGACCCCAAAGAGCGAGCACGTCAGGCGGCCATTACGCGCAAAATGTCTGCTGAAGAAAAAGTCGTTCACAAACAAAAGAAAGCCAGAACCCAACTGGTTAAAAGTATGGGCATCGATCCTGAAAATGACTGGCAGGCAGAATATGCAGTGCTGCCGGGCAAGGAAAAGGTCGTTGCCGAACTGAAGAAACTGGCCAAAAACGCTGACACTGTCTATCTGGCGACGGATATGGATAGAGAGGGAGAGGCCATTGCCTGGCATTTGACCAAGGTGATTGGCGGTGAAGAGAGCCGCTATAAGCGCGTTGTTTTTAATGAAATTACCAAGAAGGCGATTCGCAAAGCCTTTGAAGATCCGGGTGAACTGGATACCAATCGAGTAGATGCCCAGCAGGCGCGCCGCTTTCTCGATCGGGTGGTTGGCTTTATGGTATCGCCGCTATTGTGGGCAAAGGTAGGCCGGGGTCTTTCCGCTGGTCGTGTGCAGTCGGTGGCAGTAAAGCTGATTGTCGAGCGTGAGCGCGAGATTCGCGCCTTTATCCCGGAAGAGTACTGGACAGTACAGGCGGATCTTGAGAACCGGCAGGATCAAGATACTGAGGATGACTTTAAGCTGCGCTTTGATATTAAAAAATATCAGGGCAAGGGTTTCCGTCCAGCGAACAAAGATCAAACCGATACTGCTCTGGCGACATTGCGCGAAGCTGATTATGTGGTCAGCAAGCGAGAAGATAAGCCAACCAAGTCCAAGCCTTCAGCACCTTTTATAACCTCGACCCTGCAGCAGGGCGCCAGCACCCGTCTCGGCTTTGGGGTTAAGAAAACCATGATGATGGCCCAGCGTCTTTATGAGGCTGGCTACATTACCTATATGCGTACCGACTCGACCAATCTGAGTGCCGACGCGGTGGGGGCCTGCCGTGACCTTATTCAGCAGCGCTTTGGGGAAAAATATTTGCCGGAGCAGCCAATCAGCTACAGCAGCAAATCCGGTGCTCAGGACGCTCACGAAGCGATTCGGCCATCAAATGTAGATATCTCTCCCGGTGATTTGGGGGATATGGAAGTGGATGCCCGCCGACTGTATCAGATGATCTGGCAGCAGTTTGTGGCCTGTCAGATGGCCCAGGCAGAATTTACTGCCACCACCATTACTGTGGCTGCCGATGATTACGAGATGCAGTGCAAAGGTCGCGTAACGCGTTTTGATGGTTATTTAGCCGTAATGCCGGCCAGAGATGAAGACGATGAGCTGCCTGATCTACAGGCTGGTGATCCGATGAATATGCTGGCGCTGATTCCCCAGCAGCACTTTACCAAACCCACGGCGCGTTACTCTGAGGCGGCACTGGTGAAGGATTTAGAAAAGCGTGGTATTGGTCGCCCCTCTACCTATGCGTCGATTATCTCTACTATTCAGGATCGTGGCTATGTGCGCATTGAGAATAGGCGTTTGTACGCAGAGAAGATCGGCGATATTGTCACCGACCGTCTGGCAGAAAATTTCACCGACCTGATGGACTACGGCTTTACCGCAACCATGGAAGAGCAGCTGGATGATATTGCCGAGGGCAAGCTCAACTGGAAGCAGTTGCTTAATCGTTTCTATGGCGACTTTAGTCAGAAGGTCGGCAGTGCCCAGAATGAAGAGGGCGGCATGCGTCCCAACAGTCCCTCGGTGACTGATATTGAATGTTCAAAATGCGGTCGTCCGATGATGATCAGAACCGCGGGCACCGGCGTTTTCCTCGGTTGTTCCGGCTATTCCTTGCCGCCCAAAGAGCGCTGCAAGCACACGGTAAATCTGACCGCCGGCGACGAAGCCGTTAATATTGAAGAGGATGATGAAGCTGAATCCAAGCTGTTGTTGCACAAGCATCGCTGCAAGCTTTGCAACACCTCCATGGACAGCTACCTGCTAGATGAAACCCGCAAGCTGCATGTCTGCGGTAATAACCCAGACTGTATTGGCCATGAGGTTGAGTTTGGCCAATATGTGATTAAGGGCTATGAAGGGCCGGTGATTGATTGTGATAAGTGTGGCAGTGAGATGCAGCTTAAAACTGGTCGCTTTGGCAAGTACTTTGGTTGTACCGGCGAAATAGCTCCCAATGAGCCCTGCAAAAACACTCGCAAACTACTGCGCAATGGCGAAGCTGCGCCTCCCAAGGTAGATCCAATTTTTATGCCCGAATTGCGCTGCCTCAAGGTGGAAGATCACTATGTGCTGCGGGACGGTGCCTCTGGTATTTTCCTGGCGGCGAGTCAGTTCCCCCGTCATCGCGAGACCAGAGCGCCTCTGGTCACTGAGCTGCTGCCTTACAAAGACCAGATCGACAGCAAATATCAGTTTTTGCTGGCCGCACCCACCGAGGATCCAGATGGTTTGCCGACTGTAGTGCGCTACAGTCGCAAGACCAAAGAGCAGTATGTGCGCAGTGAAAATGATGGCAAGCCGTCGGGCTGGAGTGCTTTTTACAGCAATGGTCGCTGGGCGGCTGCCGAAAAAGGCAGTAGCTAAGTCCTGTGGCTCTCTCGGCGTATTTGTCAGCAACCAATCAAAAGCTGCTGTTTGCCCGCCAATTGCTGGTATTGGCTGATACAGTAACGACATCGAGCCAGAGCGGTTATAGAGACAGTCACCAGGCTGAGGCAATTGCCCAGTCAGTGGCAGTACAGCTGTCTCAGGCCTGGCATTGGCATCTGCAAGATGTGGCCAGCAATTACAAATTAGCCGAACCCGGGCTAGCGGTCAGCGCCGATAAACTGGTTGAGCTGCTGGCGGCAGATGGCAAATGTCCCGCTGAGGCCACAGAGATGCAATATCTGGCGGCAGATACCGAGTCCTGGGCTGCTGAACTATTGCGCGCACAGGCCCAGGTGTTCCAGCTGCCGGTGATTCGCAAAGCTGAAATGGATGCAGACCGGCTGCCCATGATTGCTGTGGATGCCAGCGCTGCAGATGGCGCCAGATTGGTTGACTGGAATATTGAGCGGGCTGCCCATTGGCTGAGCCAGCTGCAAGAGCTGGTGTCCCGTCAGCGGGATATGATGGTTGAGTTTTAAACTCCGTGGTCGATAACTGCAAGCCCTGATGCTAAGATTAAATAAAACCTGTGGAATAAAATAATGGCACTAACAGAATTTGAACTGGTGATGATGGAAGATGGTGAAGTTGCATTGCAGCGTTCTGGCTCAGATGAGCCGCTGGTGCGCATTACCTTTTCTCCTGAGGTGCTGAAATATCTTGACGGCAAGCATGTTGAGGTGGCCAAAAGCATGATGGATGCCGGGATTCAAACTGTGTTTGAGATCAATGAGGAGAGGGCGCCGGAGTCTGACAGTGGCGATGGAACCCGCCCGACATTGCACTAGATTCTCTATCTGGTTCTATTTTTCTACTTTTCGGCATTTCAGCGTCCATTATGGCTAATACAGATATTCTTAAAGCACTGGCGGCCCAGCGCAAAGTTAGCACGGCGCGCCAGCATCTGTTGCTCTGCACGGCAGGCAAATGTGCCTCGGAGGAACAAGCCAATGAGTCCTGGGATTATTTAAAGCGACGGATTCGAGAGTTAAATTTACTAGATGTGGATTCCGGGGTGTATAGATCCAAAGTTGACTGCCTGCGGATCTGCCGTCAGGGCCCGATTATGCTCAGCTACCCCGATGGCACTTGGTATCACAGCTGTACGCCGGAAGTGATCGAAACAATCCTGCAGGAGCATGTGCTTGATGGCAATCCGGTTGATGCCTATAGCTTTGCTATGACCAATCTTTAGACTAACCACCATCCAGACATTTTTGGCAGGCTTGACGCTATTGTTACTTTTGTTATACGTTTAGAAATAATAATAACGAAAAAGTAGGTCGATTATGCGCCGTTCCCTCACTAACCTAACATCTTCTGCCATAGCTTTATTTTGTCTTGCCTCATGCGGAGGCGGGGGCTCAAATAGCAGTACTGATATACAACAGAACACTCCGCTGGAACCTGTTATCCAAGAGCTATCGATCAAGGCGTTGCCTGCGGAAGTCAGTTTGTTCTCTTCTGGGGGTGACTGATGAATAAATTAATTATTTCTTCAAAGACTGCTCTGGTTACTCTGCTGGTGATGATCACTACTCATGCCAGTGGCTTTACGCGAGATGATGTAACTGACAAGAGTAAGCCAATCTGGACTGATTTTACTGCCGACCTGTATCACCAGTTTGTTTCGCAAACTCCTTTTCGCGGTTTGAATGTAGCGCTTTGTACCTTTAATAGCTCTGAGTATCAAAACTTTACCAATTTTAAGGCGGGTGAGGACGGGGCAACGTCTCAGGCATACAAGGCAAACTTAAATGACAATAACTGTTCTGTTAATGAAAGCAACAATGCTTATATATTCCGTTCAACGCAGCAAGACTCAGATTCTCCGCTAATAATTGAGTCATGGCTAGAGGGGCTGTCAATGGACAGGGCTAAACTGACTCTTGAAGAGGAGGTTAGCGATGCTAACCCTTTCGGCATTATGTCGGTTGTCCGCAATGTATTTAGTGCCAATGCTGTG
>CAXAJC010000078.1:0-8510 GCA_963969005.1 uncultured Cellvibrionales bacterium
CAATAATATGGGACAGGCCATGGCGCTTAAATTGGGGATACAAATTGCGACTGAATTTTACTGAGCACAGGGGTTTGGCGTTATAACTGATACCGGCGCGCTCAAATTCATTCTTCAAAAAGCTGTAGTCAAAACGGGCATTGTGGGCAACCAGGGTGCGCCCCTCCAATTTGCTTAGTAACTCCTCGGCGATATCAGCAAACTCCGGCGCGCCATCAACCATGCTGGGATTAATACCGGTGAGCCTCTGAATAAAGGGTGGCAGTGGCATTTTTGGATCAATAAAGGTCTGCCATTTCTCGATTAGCTCCCCGTTTTCAATTACCAGCAGGCCGATTTCAATGATGCGGTGGTAGATCGCTTTGCCCCCAGTAGTTTCACAGTCGAGTAAAACCATCTTTTCTGGAAATCCAGAAGAGAGTGTTGTGGGGGTGGGTGTATCGAGCCAATTTAATTGCATGCATATTCTACGTAGGTCGCCCGATATTTGATTGCCCTTAAAACCCTTGCAGCGATAATAATTATAACAGGGACCATAGCTTTAACTTGTTGGCAACAGTTTGACTGGTTATCCTAGCGCCCCTGTTATTAGCAACGAGCTACCAATGTCTCCCTTGGCTTACTCCCCTGTAGAAAAGCGCACCAGAGCATGGCTCGACAGCTTTGTGGTGGGACTGAATCTGTGCCCCTTTGCACGGCCAGTCATAGCCGCAGGTGGTTTACGCCTGACTGTCTGTGAGTCGGGCAAGTTGGACGATATTGCTGCAAGCTATCTGCAGGAACTGAATCTAATCTGTGATTCTCCGGAATTTGAAATTGCCACCTCATTGCTGGTGCTACCCGCTGGTCTTGAGGACTTTGAAACCTATCTGGACTTTGTTGATAACGCCAATCATCTGCTTGAAGATCAGGGCTTGGCCGGCACAATCCAACTGGCCAGCTTTCATCCCCAGTATCAGTTTGATGGCGAGCTCGAAGGAGCAACTAGTCATTTTACCAATCGCTCACCGTACCCAATGATCCATTTTCTGCGCGAGGAAATGATGGAGCGACTATTGAATGACTTCCCCAATCCTGAGCAAATTCCGCAACGCAATATTGAAACCCTTGACGCTATAAATGTGGCAGAGCTGCAACAGCGACTGGATAATCTGTTATGACAGCTTCCAAGACATATGATGTGATTGTGGTAGGTGGTGGCGCTGCCGGATTATTCTGTGCCTTTACCGCAGGGCAGCGGGGTCGCTCGGTACTTGTACTGGATAGCAGCAACAAGGTTGGCAAAAAGATATTAATGTCTGGAGGTGGGCGCTGCAACTTCACCAATCTTGATATACAGCCCGAAAACTATCTCTCTGCCAACCCGCACTTCTGTAAGTCTGCACTTAATGGCTACAACCAGTGGCAGTTTATCGATATGGTAGAGCGCCACCAGATTCCCTATCACGAGCGCAAGCACGGCGAGCTGTTCTGCGACGAATCCGCCAAAGATATTTTGGCCATGCTGCTGGATGAGTGTGAAAAGGCTGGAGTCAGCATCAAAACCCAATGCGACATTAAAGTGATTACCAGCCAAAAGTCTGGCTACTCGCTACAGACTTCGCAGGGCAGTTACCGGTGTCAGTCGCTGGTAATCGCAACCGGCGGCTTGTCGATTCCCACCATGGGTGCCACAGGGTTTGGCTATGAAATTGCCGAGCAGTTTGGTCTCCACCTATTGCCGCGCACTGCTGGGCTAGTGCCATTTACCTTTACCGACTGGGTAAAGGATATTAGCGAGCGACTCTCCGGCCTGGCCGTTGATGTGGAGATGTCTGTTGATGGCACAATTTTTCGTGAGAACTTGCTATTCACCCATCGCGGTATTAGCGGTCCAGCGGCCCTGCAGTTATCCAGCTACTGGCGGCCAGGGCAGAAAATCAGTATTAACTTACTACCAGATTTGCAAGCCAGTGCGCTGTTATTGGATTATAAAAAATCCAGCGCTAAGTCATTATTGCGTAATCTATTATCACAGCATCTATCCAAAGGGCTGGTGTTGGAATTACAAAATCTCTACTGGCCCAATCATGCCGATAAACCCATGGCCGAGATGCCCGACTCTGTACTAATGGAGGTAGCAGCGCAGCTGCAAGATTGGCAACTAAAACCCTCCGGCACCGAAGGCTATCGCACCGCCGAAGTCACCTTATGCGGCGTAGATACAGATCACCTATCGTCAAAAACCATGGAGTGCAAAACCCAGCCAGGGCTGTATTTTATCGGAGAAGTGATGGATGTAACCGGACATCTGGGTGGCTATAACTTCCAGTGGGCCTGGGCTTCTGGTTATGCTGCCGGGCAGTATATCTAGCTTTATTTGCGGTTGGCTTTAGCCTTTCTGCGTCGCGCAGCAGCTTTTTCCAGCCGCTCTTTTTCCCGCTCTTCTTTCTCGGCTTTAAGAATTGCCACCTGCTTCATTTCTGCATCAATCATTTCTGGAGTCTCAAAACCCAGTGGTCCCAGAGTACCGGCGCGCAGTTCATTGACAAAGATGGTGGATACTCGTTCTAAATCCACTCTGCCGCCGGCGCGCAAACAGCCGCGTTGGGCGCCAATAATTTCCAGCAGTTCGATTTCTGTCTGCGGCAGGTCATCAATATTAAAGCGTTCTCTAAGCCGCTGCGGATATTTTTCAAGCAGAAACTCGGCAGCAAAAAAGGCGATATCTTCATAGCTGACCGCGGTATCTTTAATTGCACCTGTAGTGGCCAGGCGATAGCTTCCCTGGGGGTTTTCAATTTTTGGCCAGAGAATACCTGGAGTATCCAGCAGCATAATGCCATTGCGCAGATTGATTCGCTGCTGCCCTTTGGTAATCGCCGGCTCATCGCCGGTTTTGGCGATATGTCGGCCAGCCAGACAGTTAATCAGTGATGATTTACCCACATTGGGAATACCGGTAACCATAGCTAAAGTATTACCGCCCTCCCGCTGGGGGTAGAGCTTATTAATCAGATCAATAATTTTAGCGCTCGGATCATGGTTCTTTAAATCCAGAGCCATGGTTTTGGTATTGCTCTGTTGCTCAAAATAATCCTGCCACTGGTGGGTGATAGCCGGGTCGGCAAGATCAGTTTTATTAAGCAGCTTGATATAGGGTTTTTCAGCACACAGACCCTGAATAAAGGGGTTGGAGCTACTAAAGGGAATGCGTGCATCCAGAACCTCAACAACAATATTGACCTGAGGCAGGGCCTCGACCATTTCGTTGCTGGCCTTGCGCATATGGCCGGGGTACCACTGGATAGACATGGGGCCTCAGTATCTGAGCTTAAAGAATCAACCTCATTCTAGCATGGATGGGTCAGGGGTTACTCTCCAGGTCTGTAGCTGCGCTGGATTTTTGTCGCGCGTTTTTCGTCATCAAACAATGGGTCGCGCAGCACTTCGTCCACATAGTCCTGGGCCTGATCGGCATAATGGGGCGAGGTCTCGTCCAATGTGGCGGCCCCAAACTGATGGATGCCGCGCACCTTTTGCTGGCCCTCGGCGTCCCAGGACAGCATATAGTAGAGGCCATCGCCCGCTACATTGGTGAGATAGCCATCCTCTTCCATGCCCATGCCATAAATAGCGCGCAATGTGTCAGGGCCACCGCCTACCGGCAGATTAAGGTCTCCACGAATATGTCGATTCACATCGCCCCATAGAGGGTCAAGGCGGCCCACTTTATCCAGCAAGCGGTCGCTACAGCGAATAAGTTCTTCGCGAATATCTGGCTCCGGCTTACCTTTTTGCTCGGCCAGCCATTCTGTGCCTATAACACAGGCGCTTAGTGCAGCACCGCGATTTTCCAGATTGGTATTGCGGTCCCAATTGGCAATAATCTGCTGGGCATCCCGATACTTCTGTTCCCCATCACTGAAATCGAGTTGCAGTGCCTGATTTAAAAACTTTATAGATCTGGATTTAACACTAAAGCTTTTATCATGCTTGATATCAAAAAATTCCTGCTCAGAGATAGTGCCCAACTCGGCAAATAATTCCAGACCCCGATCGGCGCGGTTGGTCATGCGCGTGGGGAAACCATCTTCGATACGATAATTTTCTTTCACCGGGTTAGAACCTTCCGCCGTGATATAAAAGGGGCTCTGGTTGGCGCTATGAATATAGCCGGATTCAGGGTTAATCACCTGGGGGAGATTGTCGAAGGGCATATAGTCATCCCAGATAAGACTGCTGTCGTCACCGGGCAGATAATGGCTCCAGTTATAGCCGCTGACGCGATTAGGGGTCAGGCTGTTATGCACAAACATGGTGTTGCCTTCGCGGTCGGCATAAACCAGATTAAAACTGGCAAAGGCGTGCATGCGCATAGCATTGCGCCAGTCGTCAAAATTCTGTGCCTTATTCATGGCCAGCCATTGCTCTACTTGGCGCATCTCGCCCATGCCGGCATAGCGAACTGCATAGGTGCCATGGTCGGTGCGCAATACTGGGCCATGTACTGACCTCAACCCCTCTTGAGTCGAGGTCCAGTTAAGAAAACCAAACACTTTTACATCCACATCGATATCGCGGACTTCCAATGTTTTCCATTCACCATCTAACCTGTATCGGTTGGGGTTGTTGGGGTCTATATCCAGCACATAGATATCCACTAGATCCGGCTTATTGACCGTGGCACCCCAGCCAAGGTTTTCAGTAAATCCTACACCTATGGTCACACTGCTAGGAAACAGCCCGCCCATAATATTCAGGCCCTCATTGCTCTGCACATGGGCCTCATACCAAGCCACTGGGCCGGTAGTAGGCTGATGGGAATTAATCGCCAGCATGGTAGAGCCATCGGTGCTGTTAGAGGGAGATACAGTCATAGCATTGGAACCAACGGGCAGGCCACCGATGGTGACACCATGGCTGAGGCGATCAGATTCAGTGATGGCTTGCCCACCGCGACTGATGGGATACTTGCGCTGCTCTTCAAATAGTTCGATTACCGGTGCATCAAAGCCGTAAAACAAAAGATGCCGCAGCATATAGCCAGCAACAATATCTTTGCCATTAATAGGAAACAGGCGCTGATTAGTCTCTTCGGGATGCAGGGCAGCATAAAAATTAATGCCATCTGCAAAGGCTTCGATATAGGCTCTGGTCTCTGGCTTAAGCTCAGTTTCATAGCCAGCATCCAGATCTTCCCAGATACCCAGCCAGTGAATTAAAAAATCGATAGTGGCGGCATCTTTGCCATTAATGGCTGCATTGGTGCCGCGATAGAAGGGGATACTGTCATGGATAATCTGCCAGTTATCCTCCGCCTGGGCATAGGCAAAACCAAAGGCAGCATCCACATCTCGCTCACCAATAATATGAGGCACTCCCAGATGGTCACGCTCAATCACCACATCATAATTTTTATTGAGCTCGAGATAGTCTGAGGCATTAAATTTTTCAGCGCAGCTGCTAAGGACCAGTAGTGCTGGAAGGATAATTAGAAGACGCATTTCGGGTGCCTATTATTTTTATTTTAATTGCTTCTACTTACGGCAATTGCAGGTTAAAGGTTTAGCCATTAGCTTGCGCGGGTTCCTCTTCTGCATGCAACACCGTACCCACAGGCGCAGTTGCTGCCTGTAAGGTGATCTCGACCTTGTACTCGCTTGGCAGTGCTTCAATAGTCAGGACCCGCCAGATGCTGATACCTGCCAGCAGTAAAAGGCAGGCGGCCAAAAGCAAAAAGAAACCCTGCAAACCAAATAGCTTTAGCCAGAAAACCGCGGTAATAGGGCCGGTGATTGAGGTCAGTCCCGCGATCAACACAATGGTGCCGCTGGCGGGTACGATTTCTGCGGGGCGCAGGTGATCGTTGGTTAGTGCGACCACTAGGGAATAGAGAGACAGTGAACAGCCACCAAACAGAAATATCAGTATATAAAGTTTTATTGATGCTTCAGATTCTCGGCTAATCAGCAGGGCAAAGGCCACGGCAAACAAACAGGCAACGCCCATCACCCAGCGGCGGTCGATCATATCTGACAGCTTGCCAATGGGATATTGCAAAATCATGCCGCCGGCCATCATGGCACCCATAAAGTTAGCTACTTGATAGACCGTGAAATTGAGTTTGGTGGCGTATACCGCGCCCATACCAAATAAAATGCTGGACACCCATTGCGAGAGAACAATACCGGTCACACCCATGGGCGTGCGATACCAGAGATGGCGCATGGTAACCCGCTCGGTTTCTTCGATAGCGGGGGTGGTAATAACTGACAAAAGAATAGGCACGGCGGCTACACTGACCATTACCGAGATCAGAATAAACAGGGTAAATTCCCTAGGGTTGGCCACATTGAGCATAAACTGTCCGGCACAGATGCCAGCCAGCAAAATGGCCGTATAAATAGACAGTATCTGCCCCCGGTTGGTGTTATTGGAGGCTTGATTTAACCAGCTTTCGGACACCACATAGATGGTTGAAAAGGCAAAGCCCGTCAGCAGCCGCATCAGTGCCCAGGCCCAGGGATTGACATAGATTGAATGGACCAGAATAGTCACTGATGCCACTGCAGACAGTGCAGCAAAAATACGGATATGTCCGACTCGCTGAATCATCTTGGGGGTCAGCAGTGACCCGGCCAAAAAGCCGGCAAAATAACAGGACATCAGCAGACCAATTAGGTAGTCATCGAAGCCTTCGATTTCTGCGCGCACCCCAAGCAAACTGCCCTGCACGCCAACGGCGAGGCCAATTAAGGAGAGGCCTGCAAAGAGCGGCCAGATACTGACAATGGTTTTGACGGGCATGGGTTTTATACCTGCTTGAAAATGGCGGCAGAATACTCCTGAAATACAAAACTGCAAAGAAAAAAATGCGGCTTTGTCAGCCTTTTTTAACAGTCTGCGTTATCTTCTTTTTTCCTTGTTACATGACAATTCAATAGTGCTGGGGCAAGATACAAAAAATAAAATAAAAATAGCCAAGAAAGGGTATTAAATACCCTTTGATAATAGTCTTAATTGCTATTGGGGGCATGATGAGTAGTAAAAATAGGATCAGCAGGCGCAATTTTTTAAAGCAGTCATCTCAAGCATCACTGGCCTCCGCACTGGCAGCCAAGTCTATGGGTTTGACCGGGCTGCTGGGTGCCAGTCATTCTCTGGCGGATATGAATGACTACAGGGCTTTGGTATTTATTATGCTGGAGGGCGGCAATGACTCATTTAATATGATCTTGCCCAATGGGTCTGGAAGTTTGCGCTCCAACTATGAACAGGGTCGGGGTATTGTTGCTCTGCCTAATGCGGATCTGCACAGTCTCAATCTGGTCAATCCGGCACAGGTTTTTGGGGATACTCAATCGAGTGATTTTGCTATGCATCCCCAGTGCCCGCAGATGGCTGAGATGTTTAATAATCTCGAGATGTCTGTGCTGTGCAATGTGGGCAACCTCATTGAGCCTGTGACTAAAGAATTGTGGCAGGCTAACAGCGTGTCTGTGCCCCCCCGTCTCTTCTCTCACTCAGATCAACAGCGGCAGACCCAGAGTCAGCCTGATGATCCGTTTTTGTTTGGCTGGGGTGGTCGCATGACAGAAATCAATACTGCTTACAACACCAGCAATACTGTATCACCGCTGATTTCCCTGTCTGGTTTGAATTCCTTTCAGGTGACCAGGGACAGTCTAATTAATACCTATGTGATGGGTAGCGATGGTGCTGTGGCCCTGTATGGTTTTAATGGGTACCGCAGAACCATGACTGAGACCTCAATGGAGTCAATTGATAGTTCCGCCCATCTGATGGAGCAGAAATATCGCGGTGTCTATGATTCTGCCCGCCAGGCTCAGGAAGTTGTGGGCACGGCGTTTGATCTGGCGCAGGCGACTGGTGTTGATTACGACGCTATATTCGATGCTGCTGGAACTAATGACAGCCAGATTGGCAGGCGCTTAAAAACCGTGGCGAAGATGATCGCCGGGCGCGAAGCTACCACCAATAGCCGTCCTGTGTTTTTTGTTGAGTTAAATGGTTTTGATAATCACCAGAAATTATTGAGCGACCACAGTTCTCGTATGGTCGAACTCAATGCTGCGTTAAAAGCATTCCGCGATGTGCTGGTTGCCCAGGGTGATTTTGATAAAACCCTGAGCTATGTCACCTCTGAATTTGCCCGCACCTTTACTGCTAATGGCGATGACAGTGAAGCTGGAACTGATCATGGCTGGGGCGGGCATACGTTGGTGATGGGCGATATGGTTGATGGCGGCAAATTTTTTGGTCAACACCCGGATCTGCTTTTATCTGGCGATCTGGATACCGGGCGCGGGCGCTGGATACCCACCACTGCAAATACTCAGATTTCTGCGGTGATTGCTAACTGGATGGGGGTGGGTACGACGGATCTCAACGAGTTGTTCCCAACGCTGGACAATTTCCCCAGTCCCTTTGATGAGGGCAGTAATCTGCGCTTTATTAGCGGGGGGTTAAGCGCATGAGCCAGCATTCAGCATTTGTACTAATAATAG
>CAXAJC010000079.1:0-8386 GCA_963969005.1 uncultured Cellvibrionales bacterium
GGGCCCCAAATTCGGCCGCTGTCGCTGACCAGGCTACTGCCCACAACAAGGGATTTGTATGCGTCAAATTAGCATGCTCAGCCTGATATGAAGATTCAGTTTTTGTGTAGGCTGACATAGGCAGCCATAGACCACCTAACAGAAGTGAGGAAATTAATTTTCTCCGATCCAGACCCTGAGTGTTTTTATCATGCATAAACTATCTCTCCATTTCTCAACAGGGCCCGCGCACCCAGAGCCCTGATATAAGCATAGAAACACGTCAGCGAGACTTTGGGCTGCTTCCAGCCCGAACAGTTATCCTCACTAGTCTGCCGTGTTACTAGCCATTTCTGGCGCGATTATTTTCAAATCCTTTGCGGACAAGGACCACTACTACACCTATCAACCCGCCCAAAAGCAAAGTCAGCACCAGGATCAACGGTAACTTTTTACTATTCTTTAGTTCAAGAAACTGGGTATCAACTTCCATAACCGCGGTATTCAATGCAAAGGGAGAAGCTTCTACGGCAGCTGCAAATTGTCCATAGGAAACATCATTCTCAAGCTTGGTCAAATCGCTTACTAAAGCAAGATATTTTTCGTTTGATATATATCTCTGCTCCTTGGTTCGCTTAAGTAATAAATCCCTCTCAGTCTCTATGGATTTATAGCCACGCAGATAAAATGGAATATTGCCAGACTGCAGACTTACCGATACGCCACCCATATTTTTCATGTCGTTTGCGCCAATAGCGCTGTCGGCCAGCTTTAGGACTCTGGCGATTTGCGCCTGCTCCTGTAAAAACAAAATGTGATCTTGTATCTCTAAATCAATCGATTGCTTTGCCACCTTTAAGTTTGATATAGCCTCTTCTTTCTGGTCGTTAATCCTTATCTCAAAGGCGCGCAGGAAGGCATTCAGACGTTTAAGATTATCGCGATTAAAGTTTTCAGAAACTAACGCCAGAGTCTCATTTAAAATAACGCCGGCTTCCGCTTCATTATCCCAGGACACAGAGAGACTATATTCACCCTCTTTTTTACTCGGGCCAGTAATATCAAACATTCGCATTAACTTCATCAGATAGGCATTCTTTTGCTTCTCGGTACCTTTGAAATTCTGGTATTTACTGGAATATTTCATGATCACAGCCGATAACTCATCGCTATCATTAAACTCAGCCATAAAGTGATTGAACAGAACGTCGCCTTCAACCAAATTAGTGTCCGGCTTTAATGATTCAAACTTTAAGGCAGCTGCAGTTTCATTGACTACAGAAAACTCTGCCAAAACAGTTTCGCTCGGTTCAAGCAGCGGTATCGCACCGACAAATTTATCTGGGCTATAAACAAAATAAACCAACCCTAATGTCACCATCAGCGCCATAAACCCAGCGATGACTAACTTGCCATCCAGGATAGTTCTTACCAACTCTATCAGATCTATCTCATCATCCATAATTTGCGTTGTTTGCTCAGACATTAAAACACTCCTAATTATCAAAAATAATAACTCGCTATCGTCAGGCCTCGTCAGCACTGCACTGAAAGCGAATTTTGAAACCAAATAATTGCTCGACTGTATAGTCAACTTCCAGCAAAAGCAACTAGCTAAAGACGTGATGCCTGTAGCTAGAAAAATTAGCTCGGCTGGCTAGCTCACTGACTAGCTCGACTTAAAGGCGGAGTCTTCAATACCTTTAATATCGGTTTGAAAGATAAACAGATTGCCGGCCTGAGGCTCGGCATTGCGAGCCTGAGCATCCATGCCCTGATAGGCGCTAGTAATAAATAGGTGATTTAACGTCCGCCCGCCAAAGGCAACGCAGGTTGGCTGGCTAACCGGAAGCGGCAGTACAAAATCTACATCGCCTTGGGGGCTGTAACGCACCACCTGACTGGCGGCCCACTGGGCGCTCCAGATATAGCCTTCAGCATCTACCGTAGCACCATCCGGGAAACAGCCCTTGTCGGTCCGGACCAATAAGCTTTGATTTGAAATAGCTCCGTTATCAGTATCAAAATCATAACGATAAATACGCCTTGATGGTGTATCCGTGTGATACATCAGCTTTCCATCCGGGCTCCAGCAGAGACCATTGGAGATTGAAAGCCCCGACAATGGACTGGATACCTGCAGCTGATGATCGAGGCAATAGAGCGCCCCAGCGCCTTGCTCGCCAGATTCCACCATGGCGCCAGCCCAAAACCGGCCCTGCCGATCGGCGCGACCATCGTTAAGTCTGGTACCAGGATTATTCTGCTCTATTTTACTCAGCCATTGGATAGCGCCAGTTGCCGGATTAAAATAGGCAAAACCACTGGCAAAGCCACAGATTAGATTGTCGCTGTCGATCACTAGAGCAAAACACCCCAGACGCTCCGGGGTGGCCCATTGGTCAAGCTGTTTATCCTGTGGGCTATAGCGATACAGAGTACTGCCTTCAATATCAGTCCACCAGACAGCGGCACCAGCGGCATCCCAGATCACGCCCTCGCCAAGTTCATTTTCGACGCTAACTGTTTCTATTAAAGTGGCAGTTACCATTATTATTTCTCTTACTATTTGTCTTTTTAATGCGCCCGCGCAGCAGTGATTGCATCCACTACCGCCCGAGCAGACTGATAAACCTGATCCGCACTATGACCTGGCTTATACAGCTCGGAGCCAATACCAAAACCATCTATCCCGGCCCCAAGCCATTGCTCTGCCGAATCTGCGCCTACGCCACCCACGGCCAGAAGTTTGCAGCTATCAGGTAATACAGCCCCCGCCGCTTTAATGTGGCCTGGGCCATAGGTCGCTGCCGGGAATAGCTTTAGATATCGGGCACCGGTCTGATAGGCCAGCAACGCTTCGGTCACCGTTGCCCAACCGGGCATCGGTACCAGACCCAGCTTAAGGCTTTGTTTAATAACCTCAGTATTGGTATTGGGGCTAACAATAATGTCACCACCGGCGGCAGCCACAGCAACCACATCGGCCTCGGTCAGCACGGTACCGGCACCAATCACACAGCGGTCACCCAGTGCCTGTGCAAGATTTTTAATACTGGTTAAGGGGTCGGGGGAATTGAGCGGCACTTCAATAATGCCAATACCAGCCTTGTAAACGGCCTCGCCAATCTCCACCACGTCCTCCGGGCGCACACCGCGCAAAATGGCAATTACTGGCATTGTGGCAAACCAGCGGTCTAATTGTTCTGTCATTGAGATGTATCCCTGTTGAGAGATGTATAAACGGCCTCGTAGCCTGAAAGTGCAATCTGAGTTGGGTCACATATCTGTGATTCTATGCCCATGGAACCCAATGCCAATTGATAGGCATGACTTAGTGTCTGGTTGCCAATAATCGCAACCGTTGCAGAAAGTAGCGTGCCGGACTTTTGCAGTAGCCCCATTGAGCCAATAATATCGCTGGCAACCAATAAACCTGAGAGGTAGGAAGCCGCGTCCTCAGCTTCAAGTTCCCCATCTATCTGACGGCTGCGAGTGGCAAATAATGCATTGAGCAGCTGGCCTGCCTCCAATGTTTTTGCCAGTTCGACAGCTTGCAAAAAAACATCAGTGGACAGCTGATCACCCATTGGCTGAGTCAATAGAATGCTGTGCCGCTCCAGTACCGAGTAGAGCTCTCCCGTAAAGGCTGTGAGAAAGGTTTGCACCTGATTATCTTTCACCAGAGCCCATTTATTATGGGTGCCCGGCAGTACCACAATTTGCTCAACACCCGGCTCGGATTTGCCCTTGGCCAGTATCCAACCCAGCAACTGCAACTCTTCACCGCGCATTATGTCCGAAGTTTGCAGAGCGGTTTGGGTTTTTAGTCCAGATAGAATCCAGATATCCAGGCCGCGGACAATAAGTTTTGTTGTGCCCTTGGCAATCTGCTCCGGGCTGGCGGGGCAGTTTAGATAGGGCACTGTGTGCCAGCCAATATTGGAGCCGACGGCCCCGGATAGAATCACTGGCACTGGGCCATACCGATCCAGCCAACCTGCTGCCAGATCAAAAAATATCTGTTCAAAGTTATTGTTTATCGTGCTGCAACCAGGGCCCTGTTGGCTGGCTAAAATATCCAGCTGTGCTGACTTGTTGTAACACTTGTTGTAACAACAGAGATAGAGACGCAGATTGCTGTTGCCCCAATCTCCGGCGATAAATACAGGCTCAGTCATCACATCAGGTCCTGCCACCATCAATGGTAAAACTCTGACCAGTGATCATTCGGCTATCATCCGCCGCCAAAAACAGTGCCAGATTGGCGACTTCAGAGGGTTGTAGTCGCTGCTTAAGCGCTACCTGTTGCATCCAGTCCGCTTCTGCTTCCGGTGTCAGCCAGGTTTTGAGCTGCCGTTCGGTTACGACCCAGCCGGGCAGAATAGCATTGACTCTGATTTGGGACTCCCCATAGTCCCGTGCCAGAGCTTTACTCATCCCCACCATACCAGCTTTGGCTGTTACATAGCCCGGCATATTGGCGGGGCCAAGCAAGGCATTAATCGAGCTAAAGTTAATAATTGAGCCACCGGATTGCTGAGCCATTAGCTCTGCTCCAGTCTGGGCGGCAAAAAACGCCGCATCCAGATTGATAGCCATACAGTCACGCCAACTCTGGGCCGTGACGTCTGCTGGGGAGTGGCGATTATCATTGGCGGCATTGTTAACAAGGGCCTGCAGTGAACCCAGCTCTTCTACCGCCGCTATAATAGAGGCTTGCAGTGCCGCCACATCAGTGACATCAATTTTCCTAAACCAAGGGCTTGTGCCTGTCTTGTCTTTCAAATTAGCGCAGAGAGAATCCGCAGAGTCGGCATCCAGATCTACAAAAGCTACTTTGGATCCCTGCATGGCAAAAGCCTCTACCATAGCAGCCCCTATGCCAGTGGCACCTCCTGTAATAAATACACAGCGTCCCTCAAGACTTGGATATTTTGTTGTTTCGCCCATTGGACGACCCCTTATAATTATCGGCTGACGAGGATGAAGCTACAGACCATGATTCCAGCCTGTCACCCTGCCTGCTTTTGTTTTAATATATCGTCAACCATAACGCGATTCTGAAGCAACAACAACGTCAACCCGGAACGCAATAATAAAAATATATTGGCGCACTTTTACAGGGGTACCAGGTGATCATTAACGGACTGCGGATAGCCGCAATTTTCAGTGTAGCGTTCTGTGCAGTACTGTTTAGCAACATCGCCATCGGTGCCGAACAGCTCTATACCGATCAGCCCCCTGTTACGCCAGAACTGGCTTTCCCGGGCACCTATGATGTGGGTGTGACCACCATCACTGCGACTGATCCAGAGCGCCTCAATACCAGCAACTTTATTACCAGCAGCGAGCGCCCTCTGGTGCTGGAAGTCTGGTACCCGGCGCAGGCCCCCAAAGACGCAACAATGGCCACGTACAAAGATGTCACTCGCCTGCAAAAGCCCTTTGAACTTCAAGGTGCTGCCTATCGCGATGCGCCAGCACTTGAGAGCGGCAATTTTCCGCTAATTCTTTTCTCCCATGGCTTTACTGGCTATCGCACCCAGATGTTTTATCTGGGGGAACATCTGGCCAGCCATGGCTACGTGGTTGTGGGCATAGATCATACAGATTCAACCAATGCCGAGATCAAGACACCAGAAGATCGCCCCGCAGGAATAATCAGCACCTTATATAACCGCGCCCGGGATCAGCAGTTTCTGCTCGACTACTTTACCGAGCAAAAGTCTCCCGTAGAGAATATTGTGGATACAAATAAGGCTGCGATTATTGGTCATTCCATGGGTGGCTTTGGTGCCATCAATACCGTGGGTGGTTGCTTTGACTTTACCTATAAAATGCTTAAGGAATTTGGTATCCCTGCTCCAGTGGCTCTGGTTATGCCTCTGGCCCTTAACTCCTGTTATGCCGGTCGAGATGAAATAGATCCGCGCTGGAAAGCAGTACAGCTATTTGCCCCCTGGGGCGGGGAATATAATGTCCATAGCGCCGAGGCTATGGCAAAAATCAGCGTACCAACGCTTTATGCTGCGGGTGATCAGGACAACACCTCTGGTTTTACGCAAGGTATAGAGAAGCTCTATCAACAGACCGGCAGCGAAAACAAGTATATGCTGCTATTTAAAAATGCCCGGCACAATATTGGCCCTCACCCGGCACCAGCAGCCTCCTTCGCCACTGACTTTGAGCTGGGTCATTACTTTGACCCAACCTGGGATATAGAAACCATTAACCGGGTGCTGGAGCATATGAGTCTGGCATTTTTGGATTGCTATGTTAAAGGTGATAGCGGCGGATGTGACTATCTGCCAGCGCGCGAAGATAGCCAGCAGTATGAAGGTAGCCTGCATCAGCACAGAGATCCCTGGCCCGGCTTTAAACATCTCTGGGCCAGTGGCCTGCGCTTTTACCGCCAATAATAAGAATCGTCCTTTAATAAAAGGTCAGTAGATAAAGAGGTTTTTAAACCCATGTTCGGAGTCTGTTACTACCCAGAGCACTGGCCTCAGTCCCAATGGGATCAGGATGCAAAAATGATGGCCGAACTGGGTTTAACCTATGTGCGCATTGGCGAATTTGCCTGGTCGAGACTGGAACCCAACCCAGGGGAATATAGCTTTGACTGGCTGGATGATGCTGTCGACTGCCTGACCAATGCCGGGCTGAAAGTGGTAATAGGCACCCCCACTGCCACACCACCGAAATGGCTAATTGATCAGCACCCGGAAATATTGCCTGTAGACCCGGACACTGGCCGAACCAGAGGCTTTGGCTCTCGGCGTCACTATGACTTTTCCAGTGCTGTCTATCTGCGCGAATCACTGCGCATTACTGAGGCTCTGGCGAAACGCTATGGCAACCATGACGATGTGGTGGGCTGGCAGACTGATAACGAACTTTGCTGCCATGATACAGCCCTTAGTGGTTCGGGGCTTGCCCGGGAGGGATTTCAAAACTGGTGCCGTCAGCGCTACAGCAATATAGACAAGCTAAATAGCGACTGGGGCAATGTGTTCTGGTCTATGGAATATCGGGATTTTGCCGAGATAGAACTGCCCATAGGCGCAGTCACCGAAACCAACCCGGCCCATCGCCTGGCCTATCGTCGTTTCTCTTCCGATCAGGTAATTGCCTATCACAATCCCATGGTGGAAATTATTCGCCAGCATGCTCCGGGCAAATTTATTACTCATAATTTTATTCCTATGAATGAAACCGCGGTGGATAACTTTGCCCTAGCTGCGCCCCTGGATTTCACTAGTTATGATAATTACCCATTAGGCCGCACCGACCTGCTACTGACTGGTGCCCCCAAAGAACAGTTACAGCGCTATATGCGCACTGGGCATCCAGACTTTGCCACCTATTATCATGATCAAACCCGCGGCCTGTTAAACCGGGGATTCTGGGTGATGGAACAGCAGCCCGGGCCAGTGAACTGGGCCAATAATAACCCGCGCCCCGCACCGGGTATGATTCGCTTCTGGACACTGGAAGCCTTTGCCCATGGTGCCGACTGTGTCTGTTATTTCCGCTGGCGGCAGGCGCCCTTTGCCCAAGAGCAAATGCATGCCGGGCTATTGCGCCCCGACAACTCTAAGACCGAAGCCTGGCCAGAAGCCGAGCAAGCAATGGCTGAAGTGGCTGCATTAGATATTGGCAGCCAGCCTCTACAACCTGCGTCTGTGGCCATTATTACCGGCGCCGAAGGGCTCTGGGTAAGCGATATTGAAAAGCAGGGCGAAGCCTATGAATTTAATCAGGTGCAGCTGTCCTACTACAGCGCACTGCGAGAACTGGGGGTTAATATTGACTTTATCTCGGTGGATTCTGACTTCGCACCCTACTCAATTATTATTGCTCCCAGTCTACCCATTGTTAATCAAGCCTTTATAGACAAGTGCAAAGCCAGCAGTGCCCAATTTATTTTTGGCCCCAGAGCTGGCGCCAAAACCTTAGAGTTTGGCTATCCCGCCACATTGCCGCCAGGATTGTTACAGCAGCTAATCCCTATTCGCATACTCTCAGTCGAAACCTTGCGCGCCGACTGTATGGAAGGCCTAAGCTGGAATAAGCAGCGGTAACAACACGGAATCCGGTGCGAGCAAATTGATGCTGGGGAGTCCGAGATTTTGGCCCGCTACGATAATGGCGAGCCCGCCGTGGTATGCCAAGATCGCACAACCTATATTGGCACTTTGACCAATCGAGAATTTTTGTTGGATTTTTTCCAGCAGTATTGCCAGCAAGCGAATATCCAGACCTTTAGATTTGGCGAAGATATCAGGGTGTGCCAGAGAGGCGATCTGATATTTGCCTTTAACTACTCAGATCAATCTCAGGAACTGCCACTAGATTCTGATACCAGCCTAATGCTGGGAAGCGCCCATATAGAACCCCATGG
>CAXAJC010000080.1:0-8366 GCA_963969005.1 uncultured Cellvibrionales bacterium
GCCTCTGCCAAGTCCAGTCCTACCCGATTTAAGCAGGGGTATGCCGCAACGGCCGCTGGCTCGCCAGTTGCATCAATACAGGAATAGACCCCTTCGTCCTCGTCAAATTCTTCATCAAACTTAAGCCCAAAGCTAAAACGATTCGGTTTGGTAGGCACAAAATTTTGGTCCACCGCCTCTGGCCATTGACGGCTTGTATTACCCCGCATTTTAAACCCTACTTTATCAAGGGTTTCGACAACTTCGTTGTTTTCATTAAGGTACTCAAAGTCAACCTGCCGGTAAATCTCACTGTGGGTCCAACTCGTCCATAAGCTAATGGGGCCAGTTGCACTTCCATTTCTGTAGTCGGCTCTCTCTGTATCCAGCACAAAGCGCTGCCACTCATCTTGATGCATGGTCAACCGGATTTTATGCATTTTATCTAGGGAAAACAGTGGTGCAGAGGCATCTGGCTGGCAATCGATTTCAATAATTTGATCGCTAAATCCAACAACGCCATTTTCTAAGGCCAACTCACAGTCTTGTCGCCCTGCATCTCGATCGACACTGACCTCAAAATTACTGCCACCTTTAATACCGAGAGGCATTTTAAAGAGCCCATTGTCATCAATGGTCACAATCTGATCGTCAATAGTGCAGTCCGCATCATTGCTCGTCATGAAGCAGCTATTAATCTCTAGATCCATGTCACGAAATTTATCAAGAGTGGAAGTCTGAAATTCTAGAAAGAAAATTGGTTTTGTTACTGTGAGATCGAAACTAATAGAACGTGAAAATTCTCCGTCTGACACTGACAATGTTATTGAAGACACTGAGTCTAAATCAGATGACAAGGGAACACCTGTAATGGATCCAGTTTTTGGATCAAAGATCACCCATTCAGGTTGGCCAGTAATGGAAAAATCTAAGGAGTCACTATTTGCGTCCGATGCTTCAGGCGTAAAACTCAAAGATTCTCCTACACGTATGGATGATATAGAGCCTGAAATTTTTGGCGCTGTATTTACGAGCTCTGAACTCGCCGTGCTGCCGCCGCCACAGCCAGCAAGAAGTGAGATCCCAACAGCCAAAGCGATAATATTTTTTGGTGCCATGCTTACGCCCTCTAAAACAAGTCATTTTTTTAAAACAAAGATACACAGGGTAAGAATTTTGATCAACTGATAGTGGTCGTGCTTCATGTCTGCAAGACAAAAGAAAACCCTGCATAAGCAGGGTTTCTTCGTAGGAAACATTGCGCATTCCCAACATCAAATTTGGCGCCTGAGGTTATTTTTTAGGCGTCCAAATAATGGAAACAATCATGATGGCTACTATTGCCAAAAAGATCATCTGCATTGGCATCGGTGATGTCACTGGCAATTCAGTTGTACCAACATATTCGATAAATTTATCAGAAAACACTGAACGGGACTCCAAAAGATCCAGGTTATATGCAGTAATAACCCAAGTTGATGTAGCTAGAGTCATTGCCATCCAGGTTCCAGCCACAATCAGCAGGCCGAAAGCGGTAGACACTAACTTTTGAACTACATTGGCATCTTCATTTTCTCTGGTCATATTTGCAACTCTAAGAGCAAGCCAAATTGCAATTATGCTTCCTATAAAGCTTGTTACTCCAACTAATCTGCCGCTGTTAAATAATGTGTAAATTTCATATTCAGTCATTCTTTCACCCTTTTATTATTAAGTTTTATTTTCTGTAATAGCGGTTAAAGTCTATATTTATACAATCATGAATACAATACTGACTTGCAAGCGTCTTTAATGACATTTAATGTGGTGCCCACAATGTAACCTGATAAGTTTGAACTTTAATATCCAAGACGACATAACCAGTTATGAACTTTATTCCCTATGCAATCCCAATATTTTTATTATTAATCGTGATTGAGATTTTTTGGGGATGGTGGAAAGGCAACAACACCTACAGGGTTAATGACAGCATCAATAGTCTCAGTCTCGGATTGCTAAGTACAGTCACCAAGTTTGTATTTCTCAATATTGGTTTGCTAGTGTTTTCTGGCATTGAAGAAAATTACGCAATCTGGGCATTCAACAGTTCCTCCCTCGGCCATTGGCTGCTGGCTATTATGCTGTATGACTTTCTCTATTACTGGTTTCACCGTGTGAGCCATGAGCGACAGTTTTTCTGGGGCTCTCATGTGGTCCATCATCAGAGTGAAGACTACAACCTGAGCACTGCTCTGCGCCAAACCAGCACCAGCTTTTTCACTACCTGGGTGTTTTATATTCCATGCTTTTTTCTCGGCATGCCGATCTCCATGTATATCAGCATAGCCACTGCACATCTGATCTATCAGTTTTGGGTACACACCCAGCATATTGCCACATTGGGATTTTTAGAAAGGTTTATGGTCACTCCCTCAAACCACCGGGTGCACCATGCACAGAACCCGGATTATATTGATAAAAATTATGGTGGCCTGCTGATTATCTGGGATCGACTGTTTGGTACCTTCCAAAAAGAGCACAGGGAACAACCGGCCATCTATGGTATTCGCGTACCACTGGCAAGCTGGAATCCAATCTGGGCCAATCTGCATATCTTTATTAATATGGCCATGGATGCCTGGCGAACAGCCAACTGGCTGGATAAATTCCGTGTCCTCTGGTCGAGAACCGGCTGGCGGCCTGGGGATGTTGAAATACTCTACCCGGCGCAAAAATCCAACCTCGACCAGTTTGAGAAATACAATCCTGACCTAAGCCCTCTGACTAATGGCGCAATTGTTGCCCAGTACATTTTGCTGTCAGTTTTTCATTTATGGAGTGCCGGACAGGTGGCCCAGCTTTCTTATGACTTAGTCTGGGCTACAGTGGCAATACAAGCTTATACATTGGTGGTGATCGGGGCTATTTTGGATGGCAAACCTTTTGCCCAGCGATTGGAGCAATCCAGATTGCTGGTTCTGGCGACGGGCCTGTGCACCAGCTTCTCGCTGAATCTTATTTCCATTGACTGGCTCTATTTTGGCATTGGCGCTCTGCTGCTTAGTGCTGCTGTCATGTGGCTCAGCTTAAAGCCGACCATGGCACCGGAATCCAGTAAAACTGAACTGGCATAAAAAAGCCCGCTGTAAGGCGGGCTTTTTGACTGTCTGTCACAGCACCGGATTACATTCTCACATAGGACTGAGTAACCACTTCGCCATTGTAGGTAAATGACTGGGTAAAGTGGTTTTCGTCAACCAGTTCCATTTTCACCTCATTGACGGTACCTTCATAATCCGCAAATGAGCTTATCATGGCAGTTTCAACCGCGTTACCATCAGCATCTACAGTGAAGGATCCAAAACCAAAGTCCTGACCTTCTTCACCTTTGTAGACCACATTCTGCAACCAGATAAAGTGGCCGCCGCCAATCATCTTGGTTTCGGAGAAAGCAGTCACATCGGGATCGCCAGACTCTCTGGCTTCAAGGGTCCAAAGGCCATCAAAAGGCGAAGTTGCGGTGGAAGCTGTGTTCCATACCTCAACCATATCCAGCAGGCGACCACCTTCGTATTCCATACCGATAATGGTTTGTTCAAAACCCGTGGCTGTCTGATCAATAGCGACATCAAAGCTATAACCGGAGACCGGGCCATTGTGGTTCACTCTGGGTACCTCAACCATGACACCGTTTGACCAGCTGGCATCGCCTGCGCCCACATCAATGCTCTGAGTCTGGGCATTGTTAAAGGCATACATAAAGCGGCCATTGGAGTAGATCTTTATTTGATCACGGGTATATTGGCTGACCTCACCATTTTCAGTCACCGTAACGCCCTCAATTAAGTAGGCGCCATCTGGCAGAGCTTCGCTAACCGCCGGAGCATCAGTTGTTGCAGCTGGTGCTGGTGTTGGTTCACCAGAGCAAGCACCCAGCGCCACAATGGTAGAGATCAGAAATAATGATTTAACGTTCATTGCAGTTTCCCTCGAGTTTTTAATTGTAATATCAGGCCTTAACCTTACCTATTGGGGTATTTTATGTATAGGTCGATAGGGACCACTCACCGCATAGGTAGTCGTTTCGTCCTATTTGATTATGAATAAACCCTCTTTGGGTTTTTAAATCACCCGATTGGGATTAAGGATGCCTTTGGGGTCCATGGCCTGCTTGAGGGTTTTCATCAGCGCAATTTCACTGTCGCTGCGGGACTGATCGAGGAAATCTCTTTTCAACACACCCACACCATGCTCGGCGGTAATGGCACCGGAATACTCACCAATCATCAGCATAATATCGCTATTGATGGCAACTTTATCTTCTTCCCTGCCGGTGTAGGCGCAAACATGCAGATTGTTGTCACCTATATGACCAAACAGCAGCACACCTATATCGGCGTATTTCTGCTTTAGACGCTGATCCAGATCTGCGGCAAAAATACCTATATCTGCAATGGGCAGGCTGACATCCTGATTGGACACCGGGCCCAGCACTTTGAACAACTCGCCAATGCCATCTCTGATCTGCCAGAATTTTTCCGCATCCTGATGGGTCTTGGCAATCAGGGCATCAGTTATAAGCCCGGCTTCAAGTTGGGCAAACAAGGCCGTCTCAAATCGTTCTGCGCCAGACACCGAATCATTGTCTTTGTACTCAACCAGTAAATAGAATGGATGGTCTTCAGTGAACGGACTTTGCAGATCGGACTCCACCTGCAAAACCTTGTTGTAATAGTTATCCCACATCAGTTCAAAACCGGTCAGGCCTGGACCCAGGCTACGCTTAAGCTGGGCCAATAGTTTGGTAACAGAATCATAATCAGGCAAGGCACAGAGTGCGGTATGGGAACTGTTGGCTTTTGGTTGCAGCTGCAGCACTACCCTGGTGACAATCCCCAGAGTGCCCTCTGAGCCAATAAACAGATGCTTCAGATCATAACCAGAATTGTTTTTAACCATCTTGTTCATGGCATTGATTACAGTACCATCCGCCAGCACCGCTTCAAGACCAAGTACCAGAGCCCTGGTCATGCCATAGCGAATCACTTCAGTACCGCCGGCATTGGTCGCTACATTGCCGCCAATCTGGCAACTACCTCGAGCACCCAGATCCAGCGGCATAAACAGGCTGTGTTCGGCAGCGGTATCCTGCAGCACCTGCAGAGGGGTTCCAGCCCAGGCACTGATGGTCATGGCCGTGGTATCAATATCCTCGATCCCATTCATGCGCTCAAGGGAGATAGCAAATTCAGCCTCCTGAGGGGTTGCACCCCCTGCCAGACCAGTCAGTCCCCCTTGAACTACCACAGGTTGATTGTACTCATGGCACAGAGCCATAATTTGCGACAGTTCATCGGTGGTTTTGGGCTTTAATAATGCGCTGGGCTTGCAGGGATCTGCGCCGCTCCAGTCAGCAAAATATTTTTCACTGATGTCATCGGCGAGGAATAAGGTGTTTTTATCAACGACAGCTGCGAGGCGGTCAATTAAAGTTTGCATTTGAACTGCTGCCAGAGAGTTTAATTGCAGTTTAACCTACAACTCAGACTCTCTACCACTTGTCCTCAAAGGTTTCCAAACGGTTAAAAGACTCACCGATCAGTACACCCAACTCACGCTCCTCACCTTCTTTGAGATGCACGGCAGGACGGCCATGGGCAAATCGGTAGTTACAGATAAGTGCAACATCACCCACTTCCCAGGCGATTGGAATACCATAATCATCGTAGATTTTGATAAACAGCTGCTTCTCTTCCACTGTCATTTCCGAGCCATCACCAAAGGTCAGCTTTAACGGACGCTCATCGGTAGCCAAATGCTGTACCAGCGGCCAGGTATCAAACCAGGTGCTGTCATCAGCCATGCTGCTGTAGAGCAGATTGCGATCAAGATGAGGAAAGTATTCAAATGCAGAAATATAGAACCTGGTTTTCAGCAGGCGGTCAGGACCCCATTCAGCTTCCAGACCGCGACGCTGGGCTTCAGCCAGGGCCTCGTCCGGGTCGTCCGTGAGCATTGACTGTTGCCAATGGTTATAAACACCGATATCCAGGCGATCAACGAAGGATTCACGATCCGAAAGATTGCGGTGGTAGCAGAGACCCAGTTTTTTAAGCTTTTGACCAAACTCTGTCGCCAGCAGAGCATCTGTCGCCTGGCAGTTATCAGAGACGTAGGTATGGCCGCCTTCACTGGGCATTTTGTGCGCCATAAAGCTGACCATCTTGGTGCTCGATCCAATGTAGGCCATCTCATGGTGGTAGTGCAGCCAGGCTTCCAGCGGTGCTCCCACCTCATAGACATTTTTTTCAATGATTTTGCGCGGGTTGGCGCCGCCTTCGTATTGGCGCTCGTTTTTTAGCACCTGGGTGGCAATAAGGCGCATCGCCTGCAAATCGTCCAACCCTGTATTGATAACATGAACCAAACCCACATTATCAAAGGTTTGCTGCATGCGCTCGGCAAGCTCTTTACTGGCCGCCAGAGGCGCACCATCAATCCGGTACTCATTGCCATCAATGACAAACAATTCTGGAGATATAGCAGGCGTGCCAGTCCACCACTTGGGCTCAGTGATATTGGGCAATGGCGCAAAGGCTTCAGCTGTATTGGCAGACATCTTTTGTTCTCTGGGGTCGAAATTAAAAAAGCTCGTCATTCTAGCTGCGAAAATAGCCTCGGACAATAAAAAAATCAGCCTTTTAAACAAGTTTTAAACTAACTTAACGGGCTATACGCATTCAGTCTGCTGGCGGGTCAACATAATCCGGGTAAATATTAACCCATTGCCATCATCAGAAATCCCGAAAAAGCCGCATTGGTGGGGGATAGCCCAGGATCAACCAGCTTTTTAGATTGGTTGATTAACTCTCTATAGACAGTATAAAAATGCCAGCTTGGCAATGGTCGATAGAGTAAATCCGGCACCTCAAAATGCATAATAATATTCTTTGCCGTAGTGGGTTTTACAAACACCTCAGTGTTGGGTGCAAAATAGGCAGGAATAATACTGACTAAACTCCATTTAGCCAATTTCTCAGTCTGCATAATATCCACCAAAGCCTCAAAACCAGACTGTTGATCACCGTGCAGCAACTGGCCCAGTGACTGCACCAAAAACTCGCGATCTGCGGCGTTAAGGCAACCCACAAAGTCGCGAAATTTGGGTTTTTCAAACATAGATACCATGGAGGAACGGGACACTATTTTGACCATATTGTCGGCGCTTTTATTAATATCCTCCAAGGCTGAAAGACTAAAACTGTCTTGGGCAAAGGTAATCATCTTATCCATGCGGTGTCGCTTGGCAATCACCTGCATTTCGGGGTCATCAAAACCACCGGGAAAGCGCTGTGAAAACATCGCCTCAGCGGTTTTTAACTTTAAACTATCCAAAGTAGCCATTATTCCAGTCCTTTATTGATTCCTGTCAAAGCTTATAGCAATTTATGACGCACATTTTACATTACTGCTGCAGCCAGCCCGCTAGCGTTTTAGTCGCATTAATCAACCCTCTAAACCTATTTGATTAGGGTTCAGTTGAGACTATTAGTAAAATCAGGGGATTAAAAAGAGCAAAGAGAGGTTCCAGTGGCTATTAACACTGACAATCTAACCACCACAATCAAGGTTATCGCTGCAGCCACACCGTTGTGCTTAAGTCTGGTATGTATCGCTAACGAAGCCACGGTTAGCCCTGTCAATAGCAGCAAATGGTTTCACCAAACTCAACTGCCCAATGGCCATGCCTGGTTCAATAACGAACAGCAGCATTACACTGACAGAACCACCAATGCCTATATCAGTGCTGGCACTTTAAAAATCGTCGCCAAAAAAGAGGCTTTCACTGATCAGGGTAAAACCAAACAATATACATCGGCTCGGTTAAACTCCAAATTTGCCTTCAAATATGGTCGAGTCGAAGTGCGGGCGAAACTGCCATCCGGGGCTGGCACCTGGCCAGCAATCTGGACATTGGGCAAAAATATCAAAGAGTCCGGCGCTTACTGGCAAACTCAGGGCCACGGCACCACCTCATGGCCCGGCTGCGGCGAGATTGACATTATGGAGCACTGGGGCAGCAGGGCAAACTTTGTTCAAAGTGCCATGCACACTATATCCAGTTCAGGTGACACGGTGAATAAAGGCGGCCAAGCCATAGCAACTGCGACAACAGATTTTCATATCTATGCAATGAACTGGTCAGCGGAAAGCATCGTCTTCAGCGTAGACGACAAAGTGCATTACCGCTATCAGCCAAAAAAGAAGAATTCTCGCACATGGCCATTTGATCAAGAGCAATACTTAATTCTTAACCTGGCTATTGAGGCGGACATCTATAGAAGCTTTAATAGCGCGCAAATGGAAATAGACTATGTAAGAATCTACGCCGAAAATGCAGGGCCGGG
>CAXAJC010000081.1:0-8148 GCA_963969005.1 uncultured Cellvibrionales bacterium
TAACAATCAATGCGATGATTGCAATAACCAGTAGTTCGGAAAAACCTATATCAAACATGTTTTAGTCAGCAGAGTCTTTTTTTTCTGATTCCTGTGTGGTCTCATCTGCTTCTACTTTGCGATCAGAATCTGAAGAGACATTTTCTTTAAACCCTTTTACTGCGCCACCCAGATCTGAGCCAATATTGCGCAATTTTTTAGTGCCAAAGATCAATGCGACGATGACCAATATAATTAATAATTCCTGCCAACCAAAACCCATTTTAGTTCTCCTTATCAGTTGTTCGTTGTGCCTTTTCTTCAAGGCCGGATAGATCAAATCTTCTTTCAAGTTCGGCAAGCACCGCATCTGCGTTGTCGCCCAAATGAGATAGCATGACCAGACTGTGAAACCACAGATCTGCTATCTCATAGATTAACTTTTCATTGTTGCCGCTCTGTTCGGCGTCCCGTGCGGCGAGAATGGTTTCAACAGATTCTTCACCGACTTTCTCAAGAATTTTATTTAGCCCTTTGGCATGCAGGCTGGCTACATAGGAATTCTCAGCAGTCGCCTGTTTTCGCGCTTCCAATACTCTGGTTAGCTGCGTTAACACGTCGCTCATTGGTATATTTCCTTAGGGTCTTTAATCACAGCATCCACGGCCTGCCACTGGCCATCGCGCAATACTGAATAAAAGCATGAGACTCTACCCGTGTGACAGGCAATCCCACCCAACTGCTCGACCTGCATCAGAATGACATCGTTATCGCAATCTATGCGCAGTTCTTTTAGCGGCTGCACATTGCCAGACTCTTCCCCTTTGCGCCACAGCTTTTGCCTTGACCGCGACCAGTAAACGGCACGGTTTTCAGAGACGGTAAGTTTAAGGGCTTCGCGGTTCATCCATGCCACCATTAATATTTGGCCGGATTCGGCATCCTGGGCAATGGCTGGAACCAGGCCGTCGCTATTCCAGGTTACTTGATCGAGGAAATCATTCATGCTGAAAGTATAACTGAATTGCGACTAGCGCAATAGCAGTAACAGTAATCCAAAGCCAAGCAATGTCAGGCTGCCGCCGGGGATTTGATTAATGGTATCGGCGAATTGGGGAGACGCCAGGCCAATACCTATGCCCGCGAGGGCTGCACCAATTCTACTAAAAAATCTGCGCAGCGATTTATTGCTGTGAGGAGGTGGTACCGGCGGAGTCGGCTCGGGTTGCTGCATTGACTGTAGTGCCTGAAAAATAAGCGGCGGTATCTGGGGTAGATGCTCCAGCCAGTCCGGGACATGACGTTTAAATTGCTTAAAAATGCTTTTTGGTGAGTAGCGATCTTTTAGCCACTTTTCTAAAAATGGCTGTGCCGTGGTCCAGAGATCAAGTTGGGGATACATCTGTCGGCCCAGGCCCTCAATATTGAGCAGGGTCTTTTGTAGCAGCACCAATGAAGGCTGTACTTCCATATCAAAACGTCGCGCCGTGTTAAATAGGCTGATCAGCATATGACCAAGAGAAATTTCGTTCAGCGGGCGCTCAAAGATAGGCTCACAGACCGAGCGAATGGCACCGGTAAACTCATTGACCGGGGTGCCTGCAGGCACCCATCCAGAGCGGATATGCAGTTCCGCTACCTGCCTGTAGTCGCGTTTAAAAATAGCCAGTAGATTGCGTGCTAGATAAAACTGATCATCGCTAGACAGAGAACCCATAATGGCGCAGTCAATGGCCAAGTAACTGGGCGATTTGTCATTGCTGGCGTCGACAAAGATATTGCCCGGGTGCATATCCGCATGGAAAAAATTGTGCTCAAACACCTGGGTAAAGAATATTTCTACACCACGCTCTGCCAGCAACTTCATATCCACACCTGCGGCTTCCAGATCAGACATATTGGTGACTGGAATGCCGTAAATGCGCTCCATTACCAGCACATTTTCATTGGAATAGGGCCAGTAGATCTCTGGCACATAAAGCAAGGGAGAATTATCAAAGTTGTGGCGCAGCAATGAAGCATTGGCGCCTTCAGACTGGAGGTTTAATTCCCCTAGAATCACCATCTCATAATCGGCAACCACTTCAACTGGTTTTAGCCTGCGGCCATCCTCTGAGTATTTGGCCAGCAGTCGAGCCAGGGTAAAGAGCAGAGCTATATCTTCGCGTATGATCTTTTCAATGCCGGGCCTCACTGCCTTGATAACCACTTCGCGGCCATCAGCGAGCACCGCCCCATGGACCTGAGCCACCGATGCAGAGGCCAGGGGCTCGGCTTCAAAGCTATAAAACAACTCGTCGACACTGCCATCTAGGGCAGCCTCAATATTGTTTTTAAATAATGTTGAGTCGAAGGGCGGCACATTATCTTGCAGTTGCGCCAGCTCGGTACAGATATCTGTTGGTACCAGATCCGGCCTGGTGGAAAGCAGCTGACCAAACTTGATAAAGATAGGCCCCAGTTCTTCCAGTGCCATTCTCAGGCGCTCGCCACGTTCAGATTTGGCGCGACCAAATAATACTGCTGGCGCTAGCAGAGCCCGTGCGGCAAAGGGCAAACGATCTTTGTCGACCATCTTATCAAGACGATACTTGCCAATAACCCGGGCAATTTTAGCGAGGCGGCGAAGGCGAATCACAGAATGGCGTTCCTGTCTTGAATCAATAGGCGTAGCCTGTTAGCGCGGGCCGAGAGGCGGTCGGCATCTGTGGCTAAATGGCGCACAGATTGAACAAAATCATCATATTCATTTTTGCTTGGTGTTAGTTGCAGTTCCTCCTGGGATACTTCCACCAGGAGAGATGTAGCTCGATCCGCGGCGTTAGCGCGGAAGTTGGCACTGTTGCGAATACTCTCAGCCATAAGATGGGCTGGTATATCGCCCACTAATGCCGCCAGAGCGGCCTCCCAGTCGATATCTAGTCCCGCCATAATTTGATTAAGCTGACGCAGCATCTCGAGATTGCCAGTGACATTGACGCCGGTGCCAGAAAACGAAACCATATCTCCAGAATTAATCGCCATGCCGGCAATAGAGACCATTGAACCACTGATGGTGATATCTGCCTCATCCTGCCAGTTGTGATGAAGCAAAATGCCATTGGTGGTGGGCTCCACGGCAATACGTATCACGGGCATTGAGCTATCAACCAGCATTATTTTGCCAGCCATGGATGCCAGCCCCTGAGCCGATGCAGGATCATGGCTCAGGGCAACATTGATAATATTTTCCACCCCTTCCAGAGCAGCTGCTTGCAGGGCGCCAAAAATCACTAGGGCTTAACTCCTCGATGCAGGGCCACAATACCGCCGGTCATATTGTGGAAATCAGTGTTTTCAAAGCCAGCACTATCCATCATGCCCTGCAATGTTTCCTGGTCTGGATGCATACGGATTGATTCTGCCAGATATTGATAGCTATCGGCATCACTGGCAAACAGTTTGCCCAATTTGGGTAGAATGCTAAAGGAATAGGTGTCATAAACTTTTGATAGCAGCGGGTTGTCTGGCTTGGAAAATTCTAGTACCAGCAATCGGCCACCTGGCTTTAACACTCGCAATATAGAGCGCAAGGCCAGATCTTTATCGGTGACATTACGCAGACCAAAGGCAATGGTGATCACATCAAAGGTATTATCGGGAAAGGGCAGATACTGGGCATCGGCCTGGGAAAATTTAATATTATTAACCATACCGCGATCCATCAGGCGGTCGCGGCCCACCTTGAGCATGGAGTCATTGATATCGGCCAGCACCACTGTGCCTTCAGGGCCGACAATACGCGAGAATTTCGCGGTTAAATCACCTGTGCCACCGGCAATGTCGAGAACCGAGTTGCCGCGGCGCACTCCAGACATCTCAATGGTCATACGCTTCCACAGGCGATGCACACCGCCTGACATCAGGTCATTCATCAGATCATATTTGCCAGCGACAGAATGAAAGACCTCGGCGACTTTGCCGGCCTTTTCTTCGACATTGACGGTTTTGTAACCGAAGTGGGTGGTTTTATCAGGCATTGGCGATGTTATCTCAGATATCTCAAAAATCAGGCCGCCTATTGTAGCCCTAGTTGGGGCATTTAGGTAATTTAGGCCGCGAGATAACTCAAGACAGTTTGACTACCTGGGTGTCTGGATCCCGAGATTGATTTGCCTGGTGCAGGCGCTGCAGATAGTTGGCCCAATTGTCCGTCTGATTCGAGCCTAGTTCAAACAGATAGTCCCAGGTGAAAATACCTGAATCGTGGCCGTCGTCGAAGGTAATTTGAATCGCGTAATTTCCCGACTGTTGAATAGACTCAATCCGCACCTGGCGCTTGCCCACTTGCAGCACTTCTTGTCCCTTTCCGTGGCCGCGCACCTCCGCGCTAGGGGAAAAAACGCGCAGGTACTCGGCGGGCAGGTTAAAGCGCACATCGCCCTGATACTCCATATTCAGGGCATCTTTTTTTTCGCTGACAACAATGCGGCTGGGTACCGGCATTAGAGAATAAACCGGGTCAGGTCTTCATTACTGGCCAGTTCGCCGAGGTTTTTTTCGACAAAGGCTGCATCAATAATAATGTTCTCACCTTTGCTGCCAAGGTCTGAGGCATCAAAGGAAATCTCCTCCAACAAACGCTCCAGAATCGTATGCAAACGTCGAGCGCCAATATTCTCTGTGCCTTCATTGACCTCAAAGGCTATTTCAGCCATGCGTCGCACACCATCGGTGGAGAACTCAATGGTCAACCCCTCGGTGGCCATCAGTTCGCAGTACTGCTTGGTTAGTGAGGCGTTTGGTTCTATTAAAATTCGTTCTAAATCGTTGATTTCCAAAGAATTAAGCTCAACGCGAATAGGCAGTCGACCCTGTAATTCAGGAATTAGATCTGAGGGTTTGGACAGGTGGAAAGCACCGGAGGCAATAAACAAAATATGGTCAGTTTTGATCATGCCGTACTTGGTGGACACCGTGCTGCCTTCAATCAGGGGCAGTAGATCGCGCTGTACACCTTCCCGTGAAACATCGGCACCGCCGCTGCCTTCACCGCGACGACAAACCTTGTCGATCTCATCGAGAAAGACAATGCCATTCTGCTCTGCAGCCTCAACCGCACTGGCTTTGATTTTTTCTTCGTTGACCAGCTTGCCTGCTTCTTCATCTTTAAGCTGTTTCAGGGCCTCAGCCACAGTCACTTTGCGACTGGTTTTTTTGTCCGCGCCCATGCTGCTAAACATACCTTGCAGCTGGTTGGTCATTTCTTCCATTCCCGGGGGAGCCATAATCTCCACACCAGCGGGCATCTGCCTTAATTCAATCTCTATTTCTTTATCATTCAGAGCACCTTCGCGCAGTTTTTTGCGGAAAACCTGGCGGGTAGAACTGTCTCTGTCTGTCTCCGCATCCACACTTCGAGCCGGAGGAAGCAGAGCATCGAGAACCCGTTCCTCTGCGGCATCCATGGCGCGCTGGGCCACTTTTTCCATTTCCTGTTCGCGGCGCTGTTTAACAGAGGTTTCTACCAGATCGCGAATAATGGATTCGACATCTTTGCCCACATAGCCAACCTCGGTAAATTTGGTGGCCTCTACTTTGACAAAAGGTGCGTTGGCCAGCCGCGCCAAACGGCGGGCGATCTCGGTTTTACCCACGCCCGTGGGGCCAATCATCAGAATATTTTTTGGTGTGACCTCATTGCGCATCTCAGCATCCAGTTGCGAGCGACGCCAGCGGTTGCGCAGGGCAATGGCTACAGCGCGCTTGGCATCATCCTGACCAATAATATGGCGGTTGAGTTCGTGAACAATCTCTCGTGGAGTCATTTGTGACATAGGAATTCCTTACTTACCTCTGCTGAGCGGATGCTTAAGCGTTTGAATCCAGCTCTTCAATAGTTCTGTTGTGGTTGGTGTAGATACAGATATCGCCGGCAATTTTAAGCCCCTGCTCAACAATTTCTCTGGCACCCATTTCGGTATTGTCCAGCAGTGCGCGTGCTGCGGATTGGGCGAAGGGACCGCCGGAACCTATGGCAATAAGATCGTCTTCAGGCTGAATCACGTCACCATTGCCGGTAATGATGAGCGAGGCTTCCGCATCAGCGACTGCAAGCAGGGCCTCCAGTTTGCGCAGTATGCGATCGGTGCGCCAGTCTTTGGCGAGTTCAACAGCAGCTTTGGTGAGGTTGCCCTGATGCTGTTCCAACTTGGCTTCAAAGCGTTCGAAAAGGGTAAACGCATCTGCGGTGCCGCCAGCAAAACCAGCGATGACCTGGTCTTTGTATAGGCGGCGCACCTTGCGGGCATTGCCTTTCATAATGGTGTTGCCGAGGCTAACTTGACCATCACCGCCGATCACTACCTTGCCATTGCGTCGCACGGACAGAATGGTTGTACCACGATATTGTTCCATCTGACTGTCTACCTTAATGTTGTTGGCTAGGGTAGAGATGGGGTCTGGTGATTAAATATCAATGCCTGCAAAGCAATTAAATAGTTACAGGTGGCCGTGCTGTTTTAGGTCATTCATGCAGGCAACAATGCTTTCGCGCAATGTGGCGACAATAAAATCGATCTGCTCTCGATCAATAATCAATGGAGGTGACATCACATTGAGATTTACAATCGGTCGCACAATCAAACCTTTGCTATCCGCCTGATTGGAAATCCATTTGCCAATATCCAACTCCTCTGGAAACAGTGCCTTGCTGGTTTTGTCTTTGACAAACTCGACACAGGCCATCAGGCCCACACCGCGCACATCACCCACAATAGGCAGGTCGCTGAGGGTTTTTAACTGCTGCTGAAAATAGGGCCCAATATCCTGCACATGGGGCAGCAGTTTTTCACGCTCCATAATTTCAATATTTTTTAATGCTGCGGCACAGGCCACCGGGTGTCCGGAATAGGTAAATCCATGGGCAAAACAGCGACCCTGGCCCAGTTCACTGATCACCTGATGAATATCACTGGAGTAGATGGTTGCTCCCAGTGGCTGATAGCCGGAAGTCAGACCTTTGGCAGAACAGATAATATCCGGTTGAAAATCAAACACCTCTTTTGAAGCAAACCAATGACCAAGCCGGCCAAAGGCAGTAACCACCTCATCTGACACATACAGCACATCGTATTTTTGGCAGATTTCCCAGGTACCCCGGTGGTAGCCTTGGGGAGGCAAGATAACGCCTCCGGCACCAAATACCGGCTCGGCAAAGAACGCCGCTACCCTATCTGGCCCTACCTGCAAAATTTTATCCTCCAGCTCCTGCAGTTTAGCCGCAAGGAAGTCAGCTTCGCTGACCCCGGCCTCTGCGCGATAGTAGTTAGGGCAGGAGATATGGTGAATTGTATCTTCAATATAATCGAATTCTGGCGGGTGATCTCCGGGCTTGCCGCCGATCGACATAGAGGCATAGGTAGAGCCATGGTAGGAGTTTACTCTGGATATCACATGCTTCTTGTCCTGCTTGCCGCGACAGTTTTGATAGAAATGAATCAACCTGTAGGCAGTGTCTATAGCCGTCGAGCCGCCACAGGACAGAGCCACATGGTTGAGGTTTCCCGGTGCCAGTTCAGCCAGTTTTGTGGCCAGAGTAGCAGCGGGAATATTGGTCATATCCACAAACGGGCTGGCATAGGCCATTTGGCGCACCTGATCGGCAATCGCATCAGCCATTTCATCCCGACCCATGCCAATATTGGTACACCAGAGCCCACCTACGGCATCCAGATAGCGCTTGCCATCACTGTCATAGATATAGGCACCCTCGGCGGCGGCAATGGGCAGCGCACCTTCCTCGGCAATAGCATCGAAGACCTGCCAGGGATGCAGAAAATGCTCCCTGTCACTGTTGCTAATGGCTTGAGTATCGTACTGGGTGAAATCGATATTATCTGTTGCGTTCATGCTGCACCTGAGTCATAAATTGATGCTGACAGGTTACTGAGGGATCGCCATAAACCCTTATACCCTCAATTGGGTAATTGCTCTTGAATGGGTGAATAACCGTTTTTGCGTACGGTGCGCTCAACCTGACCGGGGAGAAACATAACTAATGGATGAACATCTAATCCTGCGCAGCTAAGGCCATGTGAGGTCCAGTTATTGCAAGTATTGAGGGCTAGATAAGTGCCACGGGACTGAAAGAACTGAGTGCCGCAGGAGCGGTCACGCACTTTGGTTAGT
>CAXAJC010000082.1:0-8135 GCA_963969005.1 uncultured Cellvibrionales bacterium
GGTATCACCTTACTAAGTGTGGTGGCAGATGGCCCGAGGGCAGAGCAGGAACCTGATAAAGCACAACAGAAAACAGCTGAGCCAGCCCCCGGCGGCTGGTTAATAGGATTAGATGATACAGCGTCCATTGTCTGGTATATGCCCACAGATTGGCGCTGGCAAACCATCGAGCCGTTGCCCTCTGGCAATCTGCGTCTTTACAGTGATCTTGGGAGTTCTCTCGAGGTCGATATGCTCGGCAATAACATCAGAGCTTGGGCAGCAATCCGTGATGTCGCCGGACAGCGTTATTTCCAGCAACAAGGCTTACAGCCAATACGCGCGGAAATTGAGGGTATGCATCATCGCCGGCAGCTACTCCCTAATGGCAATAGCTTGGTTTTAAGCTATGAAATTGAGTACCTCAGTACCTACTTCCCCAATACACGACTAAAAACCGGCAAAACAGAACCATTATTGGGCGATATTATTATTGAGGTTTCCCCGAGTGGCGAAACTGTCCGTCAGTGGCGGCTGGCGGACCTAGTAGATTCCAGTCGACGCACTCTACAGGCAGATACATCGACGCCGTTATTTGATTCGGCATCAGCAAAGCCCGCTGCCCAAATAGCTTGGTCCGGTGCCAGCGGATTGGTTTACGACCCAGCAAAGGACCGTATTATTGTCGCGTTGCGCAACCAGCAGGCATTAGTTGGTATCGATTATTTCTCTGGGCAGCTAAAATGGATTCTTGCCGACCCACGAGGCTGGAAGAGCCCATGGGCAGAGCGCTTGCTCAGTGTGGCGCCCCGATCTATAGCCGGGTCTGCAACAGACACGTTGATTTGGCCCCAGGGTTTGGGTCAGCCACACCTTGGGCAAAATGGCGAAATTATCCTGCTGGATCAGCGCGTCCCGGGTAGCGAAAGCCGCGTGCTAAGTTACACCGTTGACGAAACCACCATGACTTTTGTTCAAAACAGTAGCTACAGAGTAGAGGCGTATCCACCGGCGCGACTGCAATATATAGATCCGCAACAGCGAATTTTACTGGGTACAGCTGTTGACGATGCAACACAGCATGCCAGCCGACTATCGCACTTTCCACTTAAGAGCATCGTCAGCAATAGTGAGGATAAACCACAACCAGAGTATTCACTGCGCCTTGGCAATGTTTTGATCGAGGACCTTCTCGTCGTCTCCCAATTGCTGCCGCCACAGTTTCCCGCGCCACAGTCCCATACCACTAAAACTGCTAGAGGAAGAGCGGCTATCGGTACGCAAGATTTGGCGGCAAACAGCCCGACCACAGAGGCACCCATCACAGATAAAACAATGCCGCTGGCAGAGGGTGACTGGCGTATTTCAGTGGGCCCACCCGGACAGCAATCACAGCAAATATTGAAAATCGATCAACAGCAAGGGGACTTGGCGCTGGGTTATCTTGATCAATATCCGGTCATGGTTATGTTAAAGGGCGATCGTATGCGGTTTACCTACCGCAGTTCAGGCACTAAAGGTTCAGCTAGCTGGAAGTTTCGCGGCAGTCTTAGCGCTGGCGGGCATCAAGTCGAAGGGCTATTGAGCATTTATGACGCTGCCGGGCAAACCCTGGCTGCGCAAATTCCATGGCAGGGAACTAAACAATAACAGCACAGCAACCTGATGAATAATTTGGGACTAAATGGCAGACAGTGTGAAAAGGAGCAACAAATGAAATTATGCAAATTGGGTCAGGGATTAATAATAGGCAGTTATGCCTTTTTAACAGCTATAACAGCGCTGGCGCAGGATGAGCTGGCGTCAGAGGCGGCAATCGATGCAAGCCCTGATACAGCCGCTATCGCCGCCGCCGATGCAGCGGCAGTAGCCGTTATGCAGCAGCCTATGGTCGATTACCAGGATTGCATTAAAAACGTAATTGCCAATGACGTGCCAATGGCGGATAAACGCGCGGCAATTGCTCTGGACTGTGACAGCGAAAGGCGTGCCTTACAGGCGGTGCTGCCCGCTGATTTTGGCGATTTTTTGCTCCTCAATATGGATAGGCGCATCAATATGATACTGACTGCCATGCAGGATGCAGAGAGGGTAGTGGCGGACATGGTTGAAGATGCAGAAGAGATTATTGACGAAATAAACGATGAGTGACAGTCGCTGGCAGGTTTTAGGCTGATAAATTAATTTGTTAATCATGGAATGATTCAGGGACAGGGAAAATGCGTCGAACAACAGTAGCCAAATATCTATTGGTAATAATGCTTCTACTTACCGACACTCGAGCATTTGGTTGGTTTTATTTTAATAGCAATAGCCCTATTTTTGATGGTATGCCTTTTGATAGTGTGTTTTTCGCACTCTCTATGCCCCCCGCCATTACAGTATCTAAAACAGAAAAGAAAACCGCGGACGGTGAGCCTATTGATACCAATGGCTCCTGGACGCTGAGTTGGACTGCGTCCGTTGGTGTAGGTGCTATCACCTATATTTTGGAAGAGAGTGCTGGTGGTGGTGCTTTTGGTGAAGTTTACCGCGGCTCTGGACGATCCAAAACCATTGAGGGAAAACGGGCAAATATTGAATATTATTACCGCATAAAGGCCTGTCTGCCATATGTTTGTAGCGCCGCCTCGACGGCTAAAAAGGTGCGTCTGGAATACGAGCGTCCCTCAAGCCTGTCAGGTATCCCTGCCAGCAGTGCCAATGGCACTTTTACAGTGCGCTGGACCATGCCCAAATCTAAGATACAGACAGCTGAATTGCAGCGTAAAAGCCCGGGCAGCTCCGGCTGGACAACGGTTGTCGGTAGGGGCCGCACCTCCTCAAAAGCACAGTCCAATTTAACGCCGGGCACCTATAGCTATCGACTTGTTCGGCAAATATTCTTTGGGCCACTGCGCATTGCCATTACCTACACTGAAGCCAGCAAGTCAGTTGTCGTAGCCAAACCCGGCAAATCATCTTTTCTCAAAGTACCTTCATCGACTACCAAAAATGCTGCTATTAGCTGGGGTAAGGCCAGCCATGCCACGAGTTATTGGGTGCAGCAATCAGCTGGTGGCGGTTACACAAATTTCTATAAGGGCGCCGCGCGCGCCAAAACAGTTTCTCCCCACCCAGGTCGATATCGATACCGGGTTCGGGGGTGCCGTGGCGGCTATACCAATAGCGCCTGTAGCGATTGGCGCGATAGTGGATACAGTAACGTTACAATGGCTAGGCCGGCGGCTCCAAAAATTAGCGGTAAATCTGCGCTCTCCGATGGTTCTTTTAGTCTGACTTGGCCTGCTATTCACAATGCCAACAGCTACAGGCTTTACCGTTATCAAGCCGGTTATGGCAGTGGCAGCTATGGCGCTCGTAAAGAGGTTTATAAAGGTCCCTCGCGCAGTGCTACGCAAAGCCTGGGTGACGGCAATTATCAATACAGAGTGGTCGCCTGTTATAACAATACCTGCAGTACAGAATCCCCCGGCATCAATACCTCGGTACTCGGTAAACCTGCTGCGCCTGGAGGTATTCGCATTACTAATCGCAGTGGCCTAGCCGATACAAACTTTACCGTGAACTGGAATAGCCAGACACGCCCTGTGACCAGTTACAAGCTCTATCGGCAAATGGCACCTTACAGCAGCGGTGCTTACAGTAACCAGAGTACCCAGACTACAAGTGACACCCATCTTAATCAAAAGGCTAGCGATGGGCGCTATCGCTATCAGGTGCAAGCCTGTAACCAAGCCGGTTGTGGCCCTAAATCGCGTAATGTTGAGACCTCGGTGTTACGGCGACCTGATAAACCGGCAAACTTCAGGCTTGTTGACAAAGATAATCTGACAGATCGGAGTTATTCGGTAATGTGGAACGGTCAAGCCAAACAGGTTATGTGGTATGAGCTGTCCAGGGGTGTGACCGCATACAGCGGCGACTTTGTAAATAACAATGTTCTCAGGGTAAACGCTACCAGCAAACTTTTTACCGATAACGATGGCCGCTACAGATTTGCGGTTCGGGCATGCAATGACGCCGGCTGCAGTGGTTATACCGAGGCGATTGAAACCCGTGTCCTAGCTGTTCCTGATACACCTGCCGGACTGCGAGTGATGGACAAGGTGGATAATGTCGATACCCTCTATAACCTGCTGTGGCATGGGCAGAGTAAGCGCGTTACTGAATATAAGGTTTATTTCAGCCGAGCAGCAATTGGTCTTGATTATGGTGGCGAAGCTGTCCGGATAACCTCAGCAAGAGAATTACACTTCAACACTGGCGACGATGGTGACTACCGATATCGTGTTCAAGCCTGTAATGAGGCCGGGTGTAGCAACCCTTCTGGTTTTGTAAATACTCGTGTTTTGGGTTTGCCGATAGCGCCTCCAAACCTGCGGATCACAGAAAAACTGGATTCAGCCGACGGTAGCTATGCTGTCGAATGGGATGGTCAAGCGCCCCGAGTCACAAGTTATATCCTGCACCGCGAGAAAGCGAGTTATGGCAGTAACGGCTATAGTTCGCAGGGCAGTAAAACGCTGTCATCATCCACCACCAGAGTTGAGTATGCAGATGACGATGGGCATTACCGATATCGAGTAGAAGCCTGTAATGAAGATAGCTGTGCGATGTCTGGCTGGGTGCAAACCACTGTGCTGGCCATCCCGGATGCGCCACAGGCAATAGTGGTGCCGGCTCAATCGCTGGGGGCCTTTCTGGCCACTGCCAGCTACGGTGCCGGTCACATTACCCATACTATGCTTCAAGAGAGTATCAACGAGGGCAGCTGGCAACCGTCAGCGCTGTCGCAATATCAGGGCAAGCCGGGCAGTATAGGCTTAACTCGCAGCGCTTACCTTGCCGGTGGTGGCAGTACCCTGGCGACCTACCGTTTTAGAATGGTCGCCTGCAACGAAAGTGGTTGCAGTGATTTCAGCCCGGCATCGACCAGCATTGCAATAGTGCCGCCTGGTACACCCGCTGCCTTTCAGGCGTTCACCTCCCACGCCGTTGACGATAAGCATGCGGTCGACAGCGATGGTACCTATTTGCTGCAATGGCAAAAGATCGATGATATCGACAGCGCAGGGGTTAATTTGCGCATTCATTATCAACTTAAAATCAATATCAATGGTGCCGGTTGGACCGATCAGTTATTGGCCGATGATCGAGCAACCACAATACAATTCAGTAACATGGCAGTTGGGCATTATGCCTACCAACTGCGTGCTTGTCTGGATACTGTTGGCTGTGGAGACTGGACCCACATACTCAATGTCGATGTGAAGTCAAAGCCGAGTGGCATATCGGTATTTACTGTACCAGCACATAATAACGGCGACGATTTTGCCGTCAGCTGGGTGAAGCCCTCAGGCTCTCTCACACATTATGAACTGCAGCGCAACGGCCAGATAACGGCGGCTAATATCCCTGGAGACAGCACTGAGCAAGTGCAGCTAGCGTTGCCAGATGGCATCTATTTATATCGTCTGCGTGCCTGTAATGACGAGGTTTGTACAGACTGGAGCGATGTTCAGACCAGCCAAGTACTGCACACCCCAGGGCAAGCGCTGTTTGTCGCACACAGTGACAGTATCAGTGATGGATCAGGCAGCTATTGGCTGGGCTGGTTGACACCAGGTGCCGGGCGGATCGACTATTACCAACTTAAAACTAGCACCACACCCAATAACAGCTGGGCCACAGCATTAAACATTAGCAAAGAGTTTTACCAGTACACAGGCAGTGATCCCGATGGCCAATACAGTTTTACCGTGCGTGCGTGCAATGAATACAGCGATGGCAGTCAAAACTGTGGCCCTGTCAGTACCACCCATGTACTTACCGTACTGCATAGGCCCACTCGCCCCAACCCGGTAACATTGCCTGCCCATAGTATCAACGGAGCTTACCATATTAGCTGGCAAGCGCCGGCTGGTGCTGATATCAAATATGAATTGCTAGAAAACTATCTGCCTGTGGCAGGCCAGCCAACGGGTTTGAGTCAAGCTTTTAGCAATAAACCCGATGGCAACTACAGCTATCAGGTAAGAGCTTGTAATAGCGCCGGTTGCAGTGCTTACAGTGACATTAGTAGCGTCCGTGTATTGCACACGCCGGGCAAGGTACAGGGTTTAACAGCACCTGCACAGACGGCAGGGAATAATTTTAATCTGGCATGGCAGAAACCAGCAACGGGAAGCGTCACCTATTATGAACTGCGCCGCGACTCCGACAACAATAACAATTGGACAAATATAGGCAATGTTGCAGTGCAAACCCTCAGTGCAGCAACCGAGGGTGATCATCAGTTTTGGGTGCGTGCCTGCAACGAGCTGTCCTGTGGCGAGCCTGCGGTGCAAATGGTCAAGGTGCGGCTGGTGCCCGAGTCGCCTGCATTAATAGAGGCCGAGGGTATCAGTAGTAGCCGTGATTACGGTCTATCCTGGCAGGCGGGCCAAGGCGTCATTACCAACTACGAGTTACAGGAAAGTCAAACAGGGTTGGCAGATAGCACCGATTGGATAACGATTGCTAGCACCGATGCGCTGACCTATCAGATAACCAATCAATCTTCAGGTACCTACTACTATCGTGTACGTGCTTGTAATGACGGAAACTGTGCCGAGCAATGGTCAGCCATCAAAACCGTGGTGGTCAATGTTTATGATATTCCCGCAGCCCCACCTATTCAAACAATTGCACCACCCAGTTTGCCCTATGGTAGCGATGAAGTAGGTACCACAGCAGGACAATTTAGGGTTAATGAAAGTGGTGGCGCCAGCTATACCATTGCTCTGACTATGGCGGCAGGTACTGCAGGTGTTAAGCCCGAATTGGGTATCAGTTACAACAGTCAGGCTGGTAACGGCCTGCTGGGCAAAGGCTGGAGCCTCAATGGTCTCAGTGCCATTACGCGCTGCCGTCAAACCATCAGCCAAGATGGCAAAGCGCTGCCCATCCATTGGAACGAGCAGGATCGATTCTGTATTAACGGCCAGCGACTTTTGCTGGCCAGCAATGGTGACTACGGTGATACAGGCAGTTATTACAAAACCGAAATCGACAACTTTAGTTATATTAAAGCCGTAGGCGGTAGTCCCGGGCACCCCAATTATTTTCAAGTTGAGGGTAAAGATGGCTCAGTGACATTTTATGGTAAAACCGCAGGTTCCAGACTCAGCCAAGGCGATGACATTTATAGTTGGAGTATTAGCCGCTTCGAAGATAGTGTAGGTAACGGCATTGATTACAGCTACGCCAACGATACCGACGGCATGCGCCTAAGCCAAATAGACTATGCCTACGGGGCAGGCGATAGCGCCAATGCGTACATTAAACTCATCTATGACGCTGCCCCGCGGGGTGACCAGCTTAGTGCCTATATAGGCGGTCGGCTATTCCGCACAGCCAAACGTCTGACCAATATCAAAACCTATAATAACGATGCTTTGCTGCGCGACTACCGCCTTGCCTATAAGGGAGGCACATCAGTTAACGGTAATAGCCCCCCAGCCATAAGTCGGCTTGTAAGCATCGAAGAATGCGCAGGCGATGGTACCTGCCTGCCTGAAACCCGTTTTTCCTGGCAGTCCACAAAAACCGCATTCGCCGAACACAGTGACAGTAGCAACTATATAAGTATGAACAACCGCCACTATCTGCTGGACTACAGATTTACCGATATTAATGGCGATGGACTGCAGGATCTGATTTATGTCAGCGCCTATGCCAAGTTAAAGAAACGCTTATTCAAGAAACCAAAACTAAAAAGCCACCAGACCTTACACTATATGATCAACACCGGATCAGGTTTTGATCATGGTGAAGCGGTGGGTTACAGAGAGAAGATAGAAAACCCCCTCAAGCTACAGGTTTTAGACTATAACGCCGACAGTCATCAAGATCTGCTGGTGTACCGCAAGGATGATGGCTGGGAACTGTATCTGGCCATTCCCGATGGCGCAGGCCATTGGTCATTGCAGCGTCAGCATTGGGTTAATATTCCCTTTACTGATGCCGATATGCAGTTTGCCGATGTCAATGGTGACGGGCTTGCAGATGCTATGGCTGGTGGGCGTTATTGGTTACTGGAGCGAGATGATAGCAAGCCGGTAACATCCAACCTGGCCTACCGTTTTGGCAGCAGCAAAACCATTGCGTATAAC
>CAXAJC010000083.1:0-8041 GCA_963969005.1 uncultured Cellvibrionales bacterium
GCTATGAGCAATCAAACTGAGAATGAAATCGGCACTGAAATCGGCACTGAAATCGAGAATGCCATGGACCCGAATGGTCTCTTTCGGGAAGAAAATTACACTGACCAAAAGCTAGGTGCCATCCGCAAACTGATTCCTGTAAAAGCGGATGGCTCCGATGACCCGGACCGGGAAGTGAACTTTTTTGGTTCAGCTCAGGTGATGACACCAATGGGCGCCATTCCTCTCAATTTCGCCCTTGACGGCAGTACCGTTGGCGAGGCCGCTGAAGACTTTGCAGCCAAATCAGCAATAGCAGTTGAGGAAGCCGCCAAAGAGCTGGAGCGCATGCGCCGGGAGCAGGCTTCACAGATTGTGGTACCTGGCCAGGGCGGCGGGGGCATGGGCGGCGGAATGGGTGGTCAAGGTGGTGGCATCATCACCTGATCGCGGCTATTTCAGCAGCAGTGATCCCTCAATAGGACGAAACTCTGTGGCGGCATCGACCAGAGATGTCGCCGTCAGTGCCGACACGCCATAGACAATAGTATCAACTCCATGGTCGCGGCTAATATGCTGCAATAACAGATCAAAGTCGCCGTCTCCAGATAACAGTACAGCACAATCAATGGGCTCAAGCTTATTGGCCGCCGCTGTCAGCATATCGATGGTAATACCTACATCCCAATCGCCTTTTGCCGAACCATCCGCCCGCTGGATATAGGGTTTTAGCTTTATATCAAAACCAATATCCCGAAGAATCTGCTGAAAGCCCTGCTGCTGGCTGTTATTGCGGTCAATTGCATAGGCATGGGCCAGACAGATATCCCCCTCTGCGGAGAGCTGTCTCCACAACTCACGATAATTGAAATGGCAACCGTAGCTATCTTTTACCGTGTAGTAGATATTTTGCACGTCCACAAAGAGCGCCAGTCTTTTCATAATCTTGCGTCCAGATCCAAGAGATTTGCCCCCAGGGAATACGCACTGGCAGGATACAGTGACAGGGAAAAGCTGCGCACATTCTGCTTGTGCCAGCAACGCTGTGCCAGTTGCAGGCAAGCTGCAGCCTCATCGACACTGAGTCCCAGCTCAAGCCGCTGACTGGGGCCGGCGGATATCGCGGTCAGTTGGTATTGAGTGGAGGTACTCGGCGCCAACCATTGCAAATAGTCATCCGGGCTAATTTTATTAAATTTTTGTTTTAACAATGCTGGTGCCATCAGGGGGTTGATATACAGTTGCTGCCATTGCACCGGCTTGTCCCTGTCGAGATGCACCATGGTGAGTTGGTAAACCACATCACCAGAGCCAAGATGTAATAGCTCAGCTACTTTGACACTGGCAGCTGTGGATTCAAGGCTGAGAATCCTATTGCTGTAGGTACCGGCCGCTTGGGCGCTGTGCAACTGATTATAAAGTTCTAACTGGGCAGCTGGCGCCTCAGGCTTGGCAACAAAACTACCGCGGCCCGGCACCCGCGACAGCAGGCCCTGGTCAGCCAGCTCCTGCAGGGCTCGGCGAGCGGTCATGCGGCTCACATTAAAGGTTGTCGCCAGCTCCGTTTCAGAGGGGATACATGTGCCAACCGGCCAGTCGGCGGACTCTATCTGACCCTGCACATATTGTTTGATCAGAGCAAACTTAGGTAACTTTGCATCTCTGTCTGCCATATTAACTCCTGTCTATACAGCTATATTTGTATATACAGCTTATATACTATGACGGAAAATATTTATCGCAGTAAATTACACTATTTTCGGCTAAATGTCTCAATAAAGACAAATAAAACTGAAATCTGCAATTGTAGATTTTGTTTCACCTGTATAGACAAATATTACTCAGGAATCAATCAGAGCCAGTTTATCAGTGCGACTAAGCTTTTTGATTTGCGCCTCGCGAATGCTGGCACTGCTGCGATTATCGGCTGGCTCTATATAAACCATATCGACGGCCTCACGGCCGCGAAAGTACTTGGCTCCTGCCTTGCCAGACTGATGCTCAGCAAGGCGCCGCTCAGGATCTGTGGTAATCCCTGTATAGAGACTCTGGTCACTGCCGCGCACCATATACACATACCATAACGGCGCTTTAACAGGGTCAGTCATTTTGCAGGCAAAACTTCTGTTAGAGGACCGTGGCAGTACTGGCACAAATATTTGGCCCGCCCTTTAAGGATTTTGCGATGGCGCAGGATAGTCAACTGATGGGTACGGCAGGCACAGCTATAGGCAAAACGCTGGTACTGTCGGGTTGGAATACCGGTCAAATCGTAATTTCCTGTGGCTCTGGGCTCGCCACCAAGATCTCTCATCACCGCCTGCCATTCGGCGCCATGGGGCTTGACCCTGCGCAGGCCATAGAGACAGTCGACAATATAATGCGCGACCTCATGGGTTACCGTATCACCGAGGCTGTCTTCATAATATTTGGCAAATATCCAGGGATTAAAACGGATGCGGCGCTGGGAGCGCCTCACCTGATACATCCCGGCACATTTGCCGCTGAGATCAAAATCCACCTGCAGCTCTTTAAACCTGCGCTGATAAAGCTGCTCAGCCTGGCTGATGCACCGGTAAGTTGCCCGCCTGACCTCTGCCTGCTGTTGCTGGGAAATTGGCTCTATGTTGGTAGTTTGATCCATTGTTCGATTATAAAGACTCGCCGGGCTGGTACAATGCGACTTTCCAAGTTATTTAGAGCGCTATGAATATTGATCTGCACTGCCATACCAACATCTCAGATGGCACATTGTCTCCCGCTGAATTGATAGCCCTAGCTGTTGAGCGCCATATCGATATTCTTTCCATTACCGACCACGACAGCATCGCTGCCTATGAGAGCATTAAGTCTCCCAGACAGCTAAGGATTATTCCCGGTGTTGAATTTTCCAGCCAGTGGCGCAAGTCCGGCATCCATATTGTCGGCCTTAACCTGGATCTCAGCTCAGAGGCGATACTTCAGGGGGTCGCACTGCAGTCTGGGGCAAGGCGGGAGCGGGGAGAAAAAATTGCCGAGAAGCTGTCTCAACTGGGCTTTGCCGACAGCCTTGAGGGGGCTAAAAGCTTTACCTCAGGCGGCGAAGTGGGGCGCCCGCATTTTGCCCAGCATCTGGTAACTATTGGGGCCGTAAGCAATATTCAACAGGCCTTTAAACGCTATCTTGGCGCTGGCAAGGCTGGGGATATCAAAGAGCAATGGTCAGATATGACAACAATTATTGGCTGGATACGGGATGCTGGGGGTATTGCGGTGCTGGCGCATCCGACCAAGTACAAGATGACCAGAACCAAATTGAGCGCATTGCTCAGTGACTTTGCCGCGGCAGGCGGTGAGGGCATGGAAGTAATCTCGGGGCTACAGGTCCCCTCTGTCACCAGAGATATGGCCGCCCTGTGTAATCAATATGACCTTCTCGCCTCTGTTGGCTCCGACTTCCACGCCCCCAATCAACATTGGGCGGCCCTAGGTATGGTGGCACCATTGCCGGACCAATCGACTCCAGTCTGGAGCCGCTGGAGCTAAAACCAACCTCGGCAATTCCTTAGCCATTGATTCCTGTGTATACTTGCGCGCCGCTGCCGTTGTGGCAGGCCTTATAGAACTAAATAACGAGAATATTGAAGTGGATTTTTTTGTCTTTGTGAGCGAACAGTTTTTTCTGATCAGCCTGCTGTTCGGCCTGATCTTTATCTTTGCCTGGACCGAGCGCAGCAAAGGCGGAAAATCTATATCCAGTAGCCAGCTGGTACAGATGATGAATGCTGATGAAGCAGTGCTTGTGGATGTGCGTCCAGCCAATGAGTTTCAGGCCGGTCATATTCACGGTGCTATCAATATTCCACATACAAAAATAGCAAGCCGCATGAGCGAGCTGGAAAAGTGCCGCAGCAAAACCCTGGTGCTGGCCGATAATATCGGACAGCATGCGGGTAGTGCAGGAAGAGCACTGAGCAAAGAGGGGTACAACGTCCGCCGTCTTAGCGGTGGAATGTCTGAATGGCAAGGCCAGAGCCTGCCGGTGGTACAGGGCGAAAAGAGCTGAAGGGCAACACCTAGCTCCAACCCTTAACTTAAGGAAATACCATGACTCAGGTTGTACTATACGGAACGCGGTTCTGCCCGTTCTGCACAGCGGCTCGTCGTTTACTGACAGCCAAAGGTGTTAATTATCAGGATATAGCTCTGGATAACGATCCAGCGTTAAGAGCCTCGGTAATGGACAAAAGCTCAAGAAATACGGTCCCGCAGATTTGGGTGGGCGATGTGCATGTGGGCGGCTATACAGACCTGCGACAGCTTGAGGTCGAAGGGCATCTCGATAAGCTAATAAGCACAGGGGTTGAATTGCCAAATAGCGGCTCCATATAGATTATTAGCAAACAACAACATTAAATAGGCTTCAATCATGACAGAAGAAACAGCAGCTGCCGCCGAGGCGCCAGCACAGGGCACTGAGCAGAAATTCGCCATCCAAAGGGTTTACCTCAAAGACTTGTCCTTTGAAACACCCCAGGGTGCCTCCGCGTTCAATAAGCAATGGCAACCCAAGGTTAATCAAGACCTGAGCACTAAATCAGCAAAAATTGATGAGGATCTTTTTGAGGTTTCCGTGAGAATGACTATCACTGTCAGCGACGGAGAAGAAACCCTCTACCTGATCGAAGTTGACCAGGCCGGTTTGTTCAGCATTGCCGGACTGGAAGACCAGCACGTTGCGCAACTGTTAAATACCACCTGTGCCAGCATGCTGTTCCCTTATGCTCGCGAAGCAATAGATAATGTGCTGACCAAAGGCTCGTTCCCTCCTCTGATGATCCCACCAATTAACTTTGACGCTCTGTATGCCAACGCATTGCAGCAACAGGCTGCAGCCAAAGCTCAGGAAGGTGATACGACAGAAGCAGAAGGTGCCAAGCACTAAGACCGATAGCGTGAGATATAAAAAAACCCGCTTTTGGAGCGGGTTTTTTTATATCTCGGTTTTTCCCCTCCTGTAACCGAAGAGCTCTCACCACATGGCAATGGGCTTTAGAGCGCCTGATTTTCCATACTGTATTCCTGCAGCTTTCTGGTTAAGGTGTTACGTCCCCAACCAAGCAATTGCGCCGCGTCTTTTTTTCGCCCGCCGGTGTGAGCCAGAGCAGTCTCAATCATTGTGCGCTCAAATTCAGGCACTACTTGGGAAAGCACCTCCTGACGCCCCGCTTTCAATTCACGTTCTGTCCAGCGCCGCAACATATGCTGCCAGTCACCCTGGGAGCGGACCTCTTTATCCGCCTCTTCAGCACGCAACTCCGGAGGCAGGTCCGAGAGCAATACCTCACGCCCGGCAGCCATAACCGTCAACCAGCGACAGATATTCTCCAACTGTCTGACATTGCCTGGCCAGGGCAGATTAAACAGGAAATCCTCTGCTTCCTGAGAGAGTAGTTTGGGCTCCATATCCAGCTCTTTAGAGGCGCGATGGAAAAAGTGCTGCATCAATTGAGGAATATCTTCCCGGCGGTCGGATAACCGCGGTAGATGGACTCTGATCACATTGAGCCGGTGGAACAGATCCTCGCGAAAACGGTTTTCGCCTACCAGAGATTCAAGATCCTGATGGGTGGCAGTAATAATGCGCACATCGACCTTAACCGCGGTATGACCGCCGACTCTATAAAACTCACCATCGGCCAGTACTCGCAACAGCCGGGTCTGAGCTTCCGGGGGCATATCGCCGATCTCGTCGAGGAACAATGTGCCGCCGTCGGACTGCTCAAAACGCCCTGCGCGGCGCTCCCCCGCACCGGTAAAGGCGCCTTTTTCGTGGCCAAATAGCTCAGATTCAATAAGGTCATTGGGAATTGCCGCCATATTCAGGGCAATAAATTTATTGTTGCGCCGCGGGCTATGCTTGTGCAGCGCCTGAGCGACCAGCTCTTTACCTGTGCCGGACTCGCCGTTGATCAGTACGGTGATATTGGAATTGGACAACCGGCCTATAGCTCGAAAGACTTCCTGCATGGCCGGAGCTTCACCGATAATCTCCTTGACCTGCTCAAGCTGCGCCGGGGGCAGAGATTCGGATCTGTTTTCATGGGCAAATGAAAGACCACGCCTGGCAACGTCCACCAGCTCCTCTAAATCAAACGGCTTGGGCAGATACTCAAAGGCTCCGCCCTGATAGGCGGCAACGGCACTGTCGAGGTCTGAATGAGCTGTCGTGATAATGACCGGTATATGGCTATGGTTGCCATGAATTTCCTTAAGCAGCTCCAGACCATCAATGCCGGGCATGCGAATATCCGAAATAATGATCTCTGGCTGGGCCATTTTCAGGGCCTGTAGTAATTGGTCACCAGTCTCAAAGCTGCGCACCCCGATGCCGTCTCGTTCCAGCGCTTTTTCCATTACCCAACGCAGGGAGCGATCATCTTCAGCAATCCATATTTGTGATGGGTTATTCATACTATGCCTTTAAAGGTAGGTAGATAGAGAAGCAGGTACGACCTGATTCTGAGTCACATTCAATAATGCCTTGATGGCCATTCACTGCAGTTTGAGCAATGGTCAGACCCAGTCCGGAGCCCTCGCTGCGGCCACTGATCATGGGGAAAAAGATCCGTTCTTTGATCTCTGTAGAGACCCCTGGGCCATTGTCAATAATATCCAGGCGACAGGTCACTCTGTGATACTGGCCGGCTATGGTAAAGCTGCGCTTGACCCTGGTGCGAAATATAATAGTGCGATCGGTCTGGCCTGAGTCCATTACCGCCTGCATAGCATTGCGGGCAACATTGAGTACGGCCTGTATCAACTGCTCACGGTCGCCCTCGATATCTGGAATACTAGGATCATAGTCCCGCACCAACCGCAGCTTGCCTTGGACCTCAGCCTCTATAAGAGCCGCTACATGCTCAGTTACCTCGTGAATACTCAGCACTGCAACCTGGGGTAAATGATTCGGGCCTAGCAGGCGATCAACTAGGTTACGCAAGCGGTCCGTTTCAGTAGTAATAATCTGGCACAGTTCTTTTGTCTCTCCGCCAATGCCCTGCTCATTAATTTCCTGGCCCAACAACTGAGCGGCGCCGCGAATACCCCCCAAAGGATTTTTAATTTCATGGGCAAGGCCACGGATTAAGCTTTTGGAGGTGTCATGAACAGACAGCAATGCCTCCTCCCGGTTGATCTTTAAAAACCGGTCAATAGGCTGCATTTCCATAAGCAGCATCTGCCGTTCGCCCAGCTCCACCGGGGTAATACTGTAATCAACCTGAGAGCTTTCCAAACCCTGCATGCGCAAATACTCGTGGCGGCGGGTATGGGGGCGACCGCTATCTAGCGCCTCACGAAGAGCATTGAGGGTTATATCTCTGTCAGAAAAAACATCCGCAACAGGCGTACCGCGAAGGCGCGCACTGCTGACCTGAAGCAACGCTTCGGCCGCTGGATTAATATAATCAATACACAGCGTATCGTTGAGCAAAAGCACAGCGGTATTCAGGTTATCCAGCAATAAGCGATGTAACTGGTCAGAAGTCATAGGCTCTATAAATGGGCTCTGTAATCAGCAGTTTGGGTGTTTCAGATTTATCTATTAGTTTAGTACTAGCAATAAGCGAGCCAAGTAATTCATCTGCGAACCAATAACTCAGGCCTGATAATGGGGCCTGCGGAGCAGCTTGGAGAATTAAACGCCATTGGCTGTCAGCATAATGCACCAGATTGGTGCATGCAAGGTGGCAATTATTTTTTTGGCCGCAGCTGAAAACTTGGCTGATTGCGTTTGAAATGACGTTTAACATGTACGATTACTGGCTTGGCGGCTATTAATACGCGGTTTTTGCCGTCCACTACAGCAGCACCAATACGATGACTGCCGCGCTCAATATTATCCAGCTGATAGGCTGTTGCACTCACAGGCAGCCCTTGGGCCACACCATTAACCGCAAACCTCACCAGATGGCCTGGCTGAAGTTGAGGCTCAAGGGCTAACTGGACAATGATATTAGCCTGATTGTGTAAGATAACCGCCTGATGCACAGGGGAGGAGATGCGTGCACTGGAGTAGCCA
>CAXAJC010000084.1:0-8033 GCA_963969005.1 uncultured Cellvibrionales bacterium
TGTCTACTCCCGGCGGGCCCCAGAATACCATGGAGTGCAGGGTTTCATTTTCGATAGCTTCGCGCAGTGGCTTGCCCGGACCAATTAAATGCAGCTGACCATAAAAACCATCCAGGGTCTGAGGCCGCATGCGTGCGGCCAAAGGCTGATATGGCTGCTGGCTAAACAGGTCAGCTGTCATTGTTGATCACATCAATATCCCCAGGTATGTCAAATTCAAATAATGCTGCAGGTAGACTGGGGTTGAGCTGGACGTCAGAAAAGGTAATTCGAGTGGCCTGACCCAGACTATCGGTGAGGCTGATGGATACTGGCAGCTGGTCAACAAATGTAATCTCCAACCCGCTGAATAGGCTGCCCTGCTGCTCTGGTATTAACTGAAAAACACCTGGAGATAGCTGACGAATAAAGTAAGCACTATTGAGGCGGTCCAGATCGCCGGAAAATAAAATGGCTGGCGTCGATTCAATGCTGTCGTCAAATGGCTGTACGATCACCTGTTCAAGATCCGGGTCATAGAGCCACAGTGTCAGGCCATTTGAAATCACCTGCTGGGGCATGGGCTGTTCTACAATCCAGCGAATATTATTGGGTTGTGCGACCTGAAACAGCCCCTCTGACTGCTGCAATCTGAAGCCATCGGCATCGGTAACCTGTTGTTTAAATTGGGCGGAAAGGCTGCTGATAGGCCGCAGAAGATTTCGCAGTTGCTGAATATCTTCTGGATTGCCACCGGCCTGAGTACTGAAGCTGAGTATCAGGCTTGTAAGCATAACTATTGATTGGATGAGGCGCATAGATGATTGTCCGGAGATCCTTTTTAGGATTTTGGCGACAGTATCTCTCTGCTGCCATTACTGCCCATGGGGCTGACCACACCTGCGGCTTCCATCTGTTCGATAAGGCGCGCGGCGCGGTTGTAACCCACACGCAATTTGCGCTGCACTGATGAGATCGAGGCTTTGCGACTCTCCAGTACAAAGGCTACGGCTTCGTCGTAAAGTGGATCTGCTTCAGGATCGTCCTCCCCTTCTTCGCTACCGCTAAACCCGGGCACAGGTATGGATGACACCATAGCTTCGTCGGTGATTTCTTCCAGATAGTTAGGCGCGCCACGACGCTTCCAGTCGGCGACGACTTTGTGCACCTCATGGTCATCGACAAAACAGCCGTGGATGCGCTCTGGAACACTGGTACCCGGCGGCAGGTAGAGCATATCGCCATGGCCCAGCAGTTGCTCTGCTCCGCCCTGGTCGAGGATCGTTCTGGAGTCGATTTTTGATGATACCTGAAAGGCAATGCGCGATGGCACATTGGCTTTGATCAGACCGGTAATCACATCTACTGAGGGGCGTTGAGTCGCCAGTATCAGATGTATGCCTGCGGCTCGAGCCTTCTGTGCGATGCGGGCAATAAGCTGCTCGACCTTTTTGCCGACAATCATCATCATATCGGCAAATTCATCAATCACTACAACGATATAGGGCAATGTCTCCAGCAGCGGCGCTTCCGGGGCTTCCTGGGTGCTATCCCAACCCATTTCCTCTGGATTAAAGGTCCAAAGCGGATCGCTGATAGGGTTGCCGGCCTTGATGGCATCCTCAATTTTGCGGTTATAGCCAGCCAGATTGCGCACACCTAGGGCTGCCATCAGTTTATAGCGCCGCTCCATCTCGCCAACACACCAGCGCAGACCACTGGCAGCGTCTTTCATGTCGGTAATAACAGGTGTCAGCAAGTGGGGAATATCATCATAAACCGACAGCTCAAGCATTTTGGGGTCGATCAGGATCAGCTTCACCTCATCCGGAGATGCTTTAAACAACAGGCTCAGCAACATGGCGTTAATGCCGACAGATTTACCCGAACCTGTGGTGCCTGCCACCAGAAGATGGGGCATACGCGCCAGATCGGCAACCGCTGGCACACCGGCGATATCATGGCCCAGTGCTAATGTCAGGGGTGAGCTTGAGCGGTCATAGGCCTCCGATGAAAGCACCTCACTTAGGCGCACCATTTCACGCTTTTCATTGGGGATTTCAATGCCCACCACAGATTTGCCGGGAATAACCTCAACCACGCGCACACTGATCACTGCCATTGAGCGGGCCAGATCCTTTGCCAGACCGCTGATACGGCTGACTTTTACCCCTGCAGCAGGCTGTATTTCAAACCTTGTGACCACTGGCCCGGGCAGTACTTCGACCACCTCTGCTTTAATACCAAAGTCCTGTAATTTTAATTCCAGGAGCCGCGACAGGTGCTCAAGTGATTCTTCGGAATACCCAGACTCGGCACTCTTATCACTGGCATCCAGCAGATTTAGCGGTGGCAGAGAGCCCGCTACATCGCTGTCGGCAAATAATGTTTGCTGTTTTTCTCGCTCAATTCTGGGGCTCATTTGGGGTTTGGCTGCCGGAGTCTTAATCGTTGGTGGCAGGCGCTGTTTTTTCGACTTGGCGACAGCCTCCACTTTGACCTGTCGCTCTGATAGTGCTTCCTGGGACTGGCGCAGTTCTTCTTTATTGCGCTCGCGCTCGGCCATATAGCTGGCGAACCGGTGACTGAGGCCAATGGCACTGCTGCCGATACGGTCAATTAGATGAATCCAGGAGATATCAGCGAATACGGTCAGACCAAACAGAAACAGTGCCATTAGGATTAAGGTGCTGCCGGTATAGCTAAAGGCCGCCATGCTGGCATCACCAATACTTTTACCTAAAATACCGCCTGGGCCCTCGGGATAACTATGGGCCATATCGCCAAACTGGATATTGGCCAATGAGGTGGCACTAATCATAACCAGTGCGAAACCGATAAGGCGAAGGATAAAGGTGACGGAATCAAACTCATCTGATTCCCGCAAGAAATATGTACGCAGTATCTGCAGTGCTCTCAGGGCCAGCAACACCGGGAATAGATAAGAAATGGCACCAAAAAAGCGCAGAAACATATCTGCAGTATTGGCACCCACAGGTCCCACTGCATTGGCGACCTGACCGCTGGTGGTAGCATGTCCCCAGCTGGCGTCATTGGCTGAGTAAGTTAGCAGAGCCAACAACAGGATCACGCAGAGTACGATCCAGCTGATCAACCCTCCCTCGGCTACCAGTCTCTTAACCCGCGAGTTGCTGGCAATATCGTTAGATATTGGGGCTTTATCTTGTTTAGTTGTCTGTCTGGCCAATGGGGGCCCTTCCCTGAATAAGTGTAAGCGCCAAGTGTAGCTGATTCTCCCGTAAACCGCATGCTGCAGAGGTCGATATTGACTAACTATGTAAGGAATTTAAAAAACCTATTTGGTGATGCCGACGGGATTCATTATCATACCCACCCTGACAATTTCCCAAGGCAAATATTCGCTACTCAACTAACCATGGAGGTTAATTTATGTCCGATTCACAGCATCATCCGTTGATTATTCTTGGCTCTGGCCCAGCTGGCTGGACCGCCGCAGTTTACGCCGCCCGCGCCAACCTCAACCCGGTTGTAATCACTGGTATTCAACAAGGTGGTCAATTGACTACGACCACGGATGTTGACAACTGGCCCGGTGATGCCGATGGCGTGCAGGGTCCGGATCTGATGGTGCGTATGCAAAAGCATGCGGAGCGCTTTGATACCAAGACTATTTTTGATCATATTGATTCAGTGGATGTGTCGAAAAAGCCATTTACGCTGGTAGGTACGAGCAGCTATACCTGTGACGCGCTGATTATTGCAACTGGCGCTTCGGCCCAGTATCTGGGACTGCCCTCTGAACAGGCATTTATGGGTAAAGGGGTGTCTGCCTGTGCGACCTGCGATGGTTTCTTTTACCGTAACAAAAAAGTTGCTGTGATAGGCGGCGGTAATACGGCGGTTGAAGAGGCTCTGTATCTATCCAATATTTGTTCTGAGGTAGTATTGGTGCACAGGCGCGATGCCTTGCGTGCAGAGAAGATGCTGCAAGACAAATTATTTGAGAAAGAAAAAAATGGCAATATCAGCATTGAATGGAACCAGAATCTGGATGAAGTTTTGGGCGATGATGCCGGTGTTACAGGCCTTCAACTTGTCGACAGCAATGGCCAAAAGACCAAACAGATTGATGTCATGGGTGTATTTATTGCCATTGGCCACAAGCCCAATACAGATATCTTTATCGATAAACTGGATATGAAAGATGGTTATCTGACCATTGCTGGCGGCCTGGCGGGCAATGCCACGGAAACCAGCGTCAAAGGCGTGTTTGCTGCCGGTGATGTGGCTGACCATGTCTATCGTCAGGCAGTGACATCTGCGGGCAGCGGTTGTATGGCAGCTCTGGATGCTGAACGATTTCTTGATCAGTAATCTGACGTTATGAATCTGTGCCTGTTGGATTCGGATTCTCCACGCTTTCCCAATCCCAATACTGCGACCGAGGAGCCCGATGGGCTTCTCGCTGTCGGTGGCAATCTCAGTCCGTCTACGCTAATGTCTGCATACCGTCAGGGTATTTTTCCCTGGTATCAGGATGATGACCCTATTCTGTGGTGGAGCCCCGCCAGCCGCTGTGTGCTTTTTCCAGAACAGCTGCATATTTCGAAAAGTCTGCGACGCTGCCTGCGTCAGGACCAATTTCGAGCCAGTACTGACGAGGCCTTTGCTCAGGTAGTTGAAGCCTGTGCTGCGCCCCGCAGGGATGATGCTGGTACCTGGATCATAGATGAAATGATTGAGGCTTACTGCCAGTTATATCAACTGGGTCATGCCCATTCGATAGAGGTCTGGGTCGGAGATGAGCTGGCTGGGGGTATTTATGGGGTGGCTGTCGGCAGTATTTTTTGTGGTGAGTCGATGTTTAGCGAGCGCACCAATGGGTCTAAAGTGGCTATGGCCTATCTCTGCCAATGGCTGATTGACCAGGGGTTTAAGTTGTTAGATTGCCAGGTCAACAATCCTCACCTCGAGAAAATGGGAGCTCAGTCAATGCCCCGTGAGCAATATCTCAGCTGGCTTGCAGCACAGGGTGACAGTGGATTGCAATGGCCCGAGGCAAGATCAGTTCGCTGGTAAGCATTGAGTAATTGGGGTCTATCAACTAGGCTGACGGCTTTAATTAACTTGGGGTTTTGATTAACCTGAGTCTTAATCCAAGGTTGACCCGGTTCTATTATGACTAGAGATATTTCTCCAGATATTGGCAAGATCAGATTACTACTAACCGAGCCCCACGAATGTAGCTATCTTGAGCAGCGCCAGTCGACAACTGCCTTTGTTGATCCTAATGTCGCCATCAGCACAGAACTTTACGGGCGCATGAGTGCCATGGGTTTTCGGCGCAGCGGCCCCTATCTTTACTCGCCATTTTGCGCCGACTGTAAATCCTGTATACCTGCGCGCATACCTGTCGAGGCTTTTGTTCCCAGCCGCTCCCAGAGGCGCTGCCTGAAGCGTAATCAGGATGTTCAGATCAAGCAGGTCAGCAGACTGGATTTTGACCAGCACTACCCTTTATACGACCGCTATATTCGTGGTCGCCATTATCAGGGGGATATGTTTCCACCCTCTCGCACCCAGTTTGAGCAATTTCTCGGTAATCCCTGGGAATGTACTGGTTTTCTCGAGTTGCGATTAGAGGGAGAGTTAATTGGGTGCGCTGTTGTGGACAGTCTGCCCAATGCCCTTTCGGCTATTTATACCTATTTTGAACCGGACCAGTCGGCCCGTGGGCTGGGTAATCTGGCGGTGTTACTGCAGATCAATCTGGCTCGAGAATTAGGTATGGATTATCTGTATCTCGGCTATTGGATTGCTGACTGTCAGAAAATGAGTTACAAAACCAACTACAGTCCATTGGAATTGATGCAGGAAAATACGTGGCGTTTGCACGAATGACTTTGCTAAAGCTGCGATTTTAGGGCAAACTGCGCCCTTTTTTACAGGCATGATAATTACGTATGGCGAAGGAAGATCACATTGAATTTGAAGGCGAGGTCATTGATACCCTGCCGAACACCACTTTTCGAGTCAAGCTTGAAAATGACCATGTTATTATTGCCCATATTTCGGGCAAGATGCGCAAGCATTATATCCGCATTCTGACTGGAGATAAGGTCAAGGTTGAGATGACTCCCTATGACCTGACAAAAGGTCGTATTACCTTCCGAGAGCGCTAGTCTACACCAGCTTCTCCAGCGATTTTATCGAAGATAAAAAAACGAGATACCCTGAGATATCTCGTTTTCTTATACTCTGCTTTTGCTTACCTGCTTTACCTACCAGGGTTTACTTGGCCTCAGTTGAAACGGCCAGTTCGTTGTCCTCCACGGTTACAAACGCTGTACCACCCTTATCTGCAAGCTTGCCAAACAGCACTTCTTCCGCCAGGGGCTTTTTGATTTTCTCCTGAATCAGCCGGTCCATAGGGCGAGCGCCCATTTTGGCATCATAGCCATTTTCCGCCAGCCACAATCGCGCGTCATGATCCACATCAAGGAATACTTTTTTCTCATCGAGCTGGGACTGCAGCTGCACCAAGAATTTATCCACTACAGTTTGAATGACTTCCAGGCTCAGCTCACCAAACTGCACAATGCTGTCCAGCCTGTTGCGGAACTCTGGAGTAAACATCTTTTTAATCGCTTCCATGCCATCGGTGGCATGGTCCTGCTTCGAGAACCCAATGGACGCACGACTCATAAGCTCTGCGCCGGCATTGGTGGTCATAATCAAAATTACATTTCGGAAGTCCGCTTTGCGGCCATTGTTGTCGGTCAGGGTACCGTGATCCATCACCTGCAGCAGCAGGTTAAATACATCCGGATGGGCTTTTTCAACTTCATCTAAAAGAATAACGGAATGGGGTTGCTTGGTGACAGCCTCCGTCAGTAAACCACCCTGATCATAACCAACATAGCCGGGAGGTGCACCAATTAACCTGGAGACCGTGTGGCGTTCCATATATTCGGACATATCAAAGCGCACCAGTTCGACCCCCAATACATTGGCCAGCTGACGACTCACTTCGGTTTTACCGACACCGGTAGGGCCGGCAAACAGGAAGCTGCCTATGGGCTTTTCACCTTCACGCAGGCCAGCACGGGCAAGTTTGATCGAGGTTGCCAGTGCATCGATGGCTGGATCCTGACCGAATACCACCATTTTAAGTTTTTCAGCCAGACCCTTAAGCTGGGCTTTGTCGGAGCTGGACACACTTTTGGCCGGGATGCGGGCAATCTTGGAGATAACCAGTTCAATATCACTGACACCAATGGTCTTTTTGCGTCGCGATTCAGGCTGCAGGCGCTGGTAGGCCCCGGCTTCATCAATCACATCGATCGCCTTGTCAGGCAGAAAGCGATCATTAATATGACGGCTCGATAGCTCAGCGGCCACTTTTAGCGCGGGATTGGTAAATTTGAGGTCATGGTGGTCTTCAAATCTGGACTTCAGACCTTTAAGAATTTCATAGGTTTCCTGAATACTGGGTTCTGGTACATCTATCTTCTGGAAACGTCGAGACAGGGCATTGTCTTTCTCAAAGATACCCCGGTATTCCTGATAGGTGGTTGAGCCTACACAACGCAGTTGCCCTGAAGAAAGCAGCGGCTTAAGCAAGTTAGATGCATCCATCACGCCACCGGAGGCGGCACCAGCACCAATAATGGTGTGGATCTCGTCAATGAAGAGAATAGATCGTTCTTTCTTAACCAGCTCGGCAATAATACCTTTGAGACGTTTTTCAAAATCACCGCGGTATTTAGTACCTGCTAATAATGATCCCATATCGAGGCTGTAAACCACAGAGTTCTGCATTGGCTCAGGGACATTACCCTCGACAATTAGCTTGGCCAAACCCTCGGCAATGGCCGTTTTACCTACACCGGATTCACCTACTAATAGCGGATTATTCTTGCGTCGCCGGATAAGTATCTGGCTGACCCGCTCGACTTCGGCGCTGCGGCCTATCAGCGGATCGATTCGCCCTTGTACGGCTTGTTCATTGAGATTTATTGCAAACTGGCTGAGCAAGCTCTCATCTTCCTCCTGGCCAGTTTCAGTATCAG
>CAXAJC010000085.1:0-8023 GCA_963969005.1 uncultured Cellvibrionales bacterium
GTAATCACCTGACCAGCAAGGGGATGATTAAAATCAATCATCACTTCATCATCACCCACTTCAATAATGACTCCAGGTAACTCACCGTCCCCATTTTGGAATGAATACATAGCGCCGAGCTCCAGCTCGTCCTGCTCAAAGTTGCCCCGCTCAACTCCCTGCACATTCTGAGGGTTGTGTTGGCCAAAGGCCTTCTCCGGCGCAATAGAAAACTCGCGCTCATCGCCATCCACCAAACCAATTAGCGGCTCTTCAAAGCCTGGCAACAAGTTGCCATCACCAACCACAAATGTAGCTGGCTGAGTATCAAAATTGGAATCCACCACATGGCCATCTTCGAGGGCCAGTGAAAAATGTAATGTCACGCTAGTTCCAGTATCAATTGAGAGAGGCATAATCAGGGTTACTCTTTGCTGTCCGCATCGGGGCCATTTACCAGGGTATCAAATATGAGTATGGCAGCTCCCACCGAAATACCAGTATCAGCAACATTAAAAGCAGGAAAATGTTTGCCAGACCAGTGAAAATCTAAAAAATCTACCACATAGCCGAGGGTCAAGCGGTCATAGAGGTTGCCAAGAGCCCCGCCCAGAATAAGCGCCAGCGCCAACCCTTCCAGCTTGCGGTGCACCGGCAGGCGTGCGATCCATACAATAATCATCGTACTGATCACTGCAGCCAGCAGGCTAAAGCCCCAGCGCTGCCAGCCACCGGCATCGCTCAAGAAACTAAAGGCCGCGCCATAATTGTGGGCGCGTACCAGATTAAAGAAGCTGCTAAAAAACTCAGTATCGCCATAGGCATAACGCTCAACAATCCACAGCTTGGACCACTGGTCCAGCAACAGAACAGCCGCCGCAATAGCAAACCAGACCAGGGTCAACTTCCGCAGTCTAAGCATAATAACGGGCCTCACCAGCACCATTGATATTGCTGACACAGCGGCCGCAAACCTGTGGGTGCTGCTCATCGCTACCCACATCGTCAATAAAGTGCCAGCAGCGTACACATTTTTTTGCGCTGGAGCGCTGCAGGGAAACCTTTAGGCCTTCCATCAGTGAGTCTTCAGCGCCATTGGCCTGATCGAGACTGCCCAGCGTTGCTTTGGAGGTAATGGTGACAAAGCGCAACTCATCACCCAGCTTGGCCAGCGACTCGCGCAGACTGTCATCGGCATAGACCTGAATATCCGCTTCCAGAGAACCTTTGATATTGCCCTGATTGCGCTGATCTTCAATCACCTTATTGATCGCTTCTTTGGCCTGCAGAATAACCGCCCAATCCTGTTTGCTGATGGCTTCATCATCCGTCAAACGCCTGAGGGGATACCATTGGGCGACAAAGACGGAACTGCTGCGATCCCCGGGCATAAAGCCCCAGATCTCGTCGGCAGTAAAACTCAAAATAGGTGCAATCCAACGCACAAAGGCCTCGGCAATCTGGTGCAATGCTGTCTGAGCCGATCGTCTTGGCAGGCTATCTTCAGCACAGGTATAGATACGGTCCTTGATAATATCCAGATAAAAGCCACCCATGTCGCGCACACAGAAATTATGTAACTTCTGGTAAATCTGGTGGAACTGGAAGTTATTGTAGTCCTCGATAATATCGTCCTGAAGCTGCGCCGCACAGTCAATCGCCCAGCGGTCCAGAGCCAACAAGTCGCCGTGATCAACTGCATGTTGCGAGGGATCAAAGCCATCGATATTGGAAAGAAAATAGCGGGCGGTATTGCGGATCCTGCGATAGGACTCACCGGCTCGCTTAAGAATTTCATCCGATACAGTCATCTCGGCACTAAAATCTGCGCTGGCAATCCACAGGCGCAAAACATCAGCACCCAACTCATTGATGACCTTCTGCGGCGGAATCACATTGCCGATGGACTTGGACATCTTGCGACCATTCTCATCCACAGTAAATCCATGGGTCAGTACCGCCTTGTAGGGGGCAGCGCCATTGATAGCAATGGCTGTCTTCAGGGATGACTGGAACCAGCCGCGATGCTGGTCAGAACCCTCGAGATAAAGATCAGCTGGATATTGCAGCTCATCACGGGCGCCAATCACAGAGGCGTGGGTCACACCGGAGTCAAACCACACATCCAATGTATCAGTGACTTTTTGATAGTTCTCAGCATCGGCACCTAGTAATTCAGCCGGATCAATGTCGTACCAGGCATCAATGCCAGCATCTTCGACCAACAGCGCAACCTTTTCGATAAGCGCAGGCGTGTCTGGATGAATCTCACCGCTCTGTCGATGGACAAACAATGCAATAGGCACACCCCAAGTACGCTGACGAGAAACACACCAATCAGGGCTGCCATCCAGCATACCTTCAATGCGCGCCTCACCCCATTCCGGATGCCAAGCCACATCTTTAATCGCCGCCTTGGCCTTTTCCAGCAGGCCATTTTTATCCATAGAAATAAACCACTGGGGTGTAGCTCGGTAAATCAATGGCGTCTTGGTGCGCCAGCAATGGGCATAGCTATGGGTAATTTTTCCGCAAGCCATCAATCTACCCTGCTCCCGCAGCACCTCAATAATATGGTCTTCAACCTTGTACACATGCTCACCGGCAAACAGCTCCACATCATCCCGGAACAGGCCGTTATCCATCACATAGTTGAGGGTGCCAATGCCATAGCCTTTGGCCACAGTAAAATCGTCCATGCCGTGATCTGGCGCTGTATGCACACAACCAGTACCAGCATCGGTGGTGACATGATCACCCAGCAATACAGGAATATCTCGCTTGTAGAAAGGATGTTCAGCAACCAGATTTTCCAGCGCCGCCCCCTGACAGGTGGCCAGCTCTTGGTAATCCTCAATATCCAGACGCTCCATCACAGATTCAAGCAATGACTGAGCAAAGATCAAACGCACAGGCCCTACTTCAGTGCCACATTGCACCAGACTATATTCCAGGTCCGCGCCCATGGAGATAGCCTGACTGCTTGGAATAGTCCAGGGCGTTGTGGTCCAGATAAGAACATTGACTGCCCCTTCGCCGGGAAGACCTGCAAATGCTGCTGTGACTTTATCGAGCTGGGCAGTTTCCGTCACCGGATAGGCAACATCAATGGAAAATGAGGTTTTATCCTGATACTCCACCTCGGCTTCCGCCAGGGCAGAGCCACCTACCACACTCCAGTAAACCGGCTTGTAGCCTTTAACCAAATGGCCATTCTCGGCAATCTTGCCCAGAGCGCGAATAATATCCGCCTCAACCCCAAAATTCATGGTCAGGTACGGCCGCTCCCAATCACCCAGGATACCAATACGCATAAAATCCTTGCGCTGGCCTTCCACCTGCCGCATCGCGTAGTCACGGCACTTCTGACGGAAAGTTGAATAATCAACCTTGACCCCTGCCTTGCCCACTTTCTTTTCCACATTGTGCTCAATGGGCAGACCATGACAGTCCCATCCGGGAATATAGGGCGCATCAAAGCCACTGATAGTGCGCGACTTAATGACAATATCTTTTAGCGTTTTATTGACTGCATGACCCAAATGAATATCACCATTGGCATAGGGAGGGCCATCATGAAGAATATATTTTTCACAGCCGGCGCGAGCCTCTCTGATCTGCTGATAGAGATTGTTCTCTTGCCATTTTTTTAGAATTCCCGGTTCCCGCTGAGCCAGGTTAGCGCGCATCGGGAAATCGGTTTTGGGCAAGTTCAATGTTGCCTTGTAATCAATTGGGTCGCTCATATCAGCCTTAACTTGTACTCTCTTGCGAACCTGCAAACCAGGCTCTGATCTGTTTAACATCTCGCTGGATACTCTCGACAAGTTTGTCCAGCGTGGTAAATTTTTCTTCGTCGCGGATCTTAGTAACAAACTCAACATCAATCCGCTTACCGTAAAGGTCACCGGTAAAGTCCAGCAGGTGCACTTCCAGTACAGGCTTAATCAGATCACCCACGGTTGGTCTTACACCCACATTGGCAGCGCCTTTATAGGTGCGACCATCAATATCCACCAGCACAGCGTAGACACCAGACAATGGCGCACTGTAACGGTTGAGCTGCACATTCGCCGTGGGGAAGCCAAGCTCTCGACCCAACTGCTGGCCGTAAATTACACGCCCCTTAATGGAAAAAGGCCGGCCTAATAGCTGGCTGGCCCGATCAAAATCTGCCTGCTGCAATAGCTGTCGCAGCAATGTGCTGCTGACCCGCTCACCCTCAACCTCCAACGTCTCAGTGTCCTGCACAGTGAAATCACAGGCTGCGCCCATCTCTGACAGCATATTGAAATCACCACTGCGATCACAGCCGAAACGGAAATCATCGCCGACAATCAGATGCTGGGTGCCAAGCCCATCAACTAACACCAACTTCACAAACTCAGTGGCGGTCAACTGGCTCAGCGCAGGGTTAAAGTGCAGACAGAGCACATGATCCAAGCCAAATTCCAATAGCGCCTCGACCTTATCTCGCAGGCGCATCAATCTCGCTGGCGCCTTCTCCCCGGAAAAAAACTCCTGGGGTTGAGGTTCAAAAGTCATGGCCACAGCGGGTAAACCCAGCTCAGCCGCCCGCTCTTTAACCTGCCTGAGAATAGCCTGATGACCCAGATGCACGCCGTCGAATGAACCAATGGTGACCACCGATCGCTTTTCGAACGACTGCAGGCTCCGCACGTCGCGAATAAAGGTCATTTTACTAGGTTCTAAAGCCAACGTTATCAGTCTCCGCCCGAAGCCCTGAGTATACCTAGCAAAGCGCCTAAAGGTAAGGGATAGCAGCAGATTGGTAGTGACAAATTAAGCCATTTTTATGAGTGTGGGAATCTAGTGTCCAGATGAAGTAGCCTTGGCAGGCCCACGCAAGTCTGCCAGCCGAAATCCAGTGACAAACAAGCAAATAATATAAGCTATAAATCCGGCCCCACAGAGGACTGCGATCTTACCGCTGCGCTGCCACCAGGCCAGCTGCTGCCACAGTGCCGAATTGAGCACATCCAACTGGTCCGCCACTAACAGCAGTACCACGACCATTAGGGCAACAGACAGCAGCAAACCTGCAAAGAAGCGCCACCAATGGACAGAGGGGGCATAGATATCCTTCTTGCGCAAATAGACAAACAACAGCAAAGCATTGAGAAAGGCCGAAACAGAGGTGGCTGCCGCCAGCCCCATATGACCAATCTGCCAGTAGTAATGCAATGGCACTACAAACAGCAGATTCAGCGCCATATTTGACACCATAGCGATAATGCCAATACGCACCGGCGTACGCATATCCTGCCGGGCAAAAAAGCCCGGTGCCAACACTTTAATCAGCATAAAGGCGACCAGACCCACAGCATAGGCGCGCAAACTCAGCGTTGCCATCGACATATCCCGCGCCGTCATCACATCGCCATAATAAAACAGCGTCACCAATATTGGCTCCGCCAGCAGCACCAGTGCAGCAGCGGCAGGCACTGCAATAATTAAAACCATCTTCAGTGCCCAATCTAGGGTCTCAGAATAGGCCTGCTTGGAGTCAGCCGCATGGTGCCGCGACAGGTTGGGCAGAATCACAGTGGCAATGGCCACAGCAAATACCCCCAGGGGCAACTCCGAAAGCCGATCGGAATAGTACAGCCAGGACACACTGCCAGTGGGCAGGAAGGTCGCCAACATAGTATCCAGCAATAGATTGATCTGGCTGACCGAGACGCCAAAAATCGCTGGAGCCATCAACGCCAGAATCTTGCGCACCCCCCGATCCTGCCAGTCCACTACCGGTTTTGGCAGCATATGGATGCGATGCAAAAAGGGCAGCTGGAAAATTAACTGCACCACACCAGCCATAAATACACCCCAGGCCAAAGCATAGGCCGGCTCATCAAACAGAGGCGCAGCAATCAGCGCCGCAGCGATCAATGTGGCATTGAGCAATAACGGGGTAAATGCAGGCACCGCAAAACGGTCATAACTATTGAGAATACCGCCAGCCACACCAGTCATTGAAATAAACAGCAGATAGGGGAAGGTAACACGCAGCATATCTGCGGTCGCTGCAAACTTGGCCGGGTCATCAAAAAACCACTTGGGCGCAAATATCGCCGCCATCACCGGCGAGGCCAGCACAACTATCAGGGTTAACGCCAATAGGCTAATCCCCAATGTGCCAGTCACACGGTCTATCAGTGCCTTTACCGCAGCCTGACTACCCTTTTCCCGATACTCCCCAAGAATAGGCACAAAGGCCTGGGCAAATGCACCCTCTGCAAACAGCCGACGAAAGAAATTGGGGATTTTGAAGGCGACAAAGAACACATCAGCCAGAGCTTCTGCGCCAATCACACGAGCAAAGATAATATCCCGCGCCAGGCCCATAAACCGTGACAACATAGTAAAGAAACTAACCACGCCACTGGAGCGCAGCAGTCCACTATCTTTGGTCTTTTGCTGTTTTGCCGCAGAATCCTGAGTCAACAATAGGGCCTTAATTAGAGGTTTCAATGCTGCAGTTTAACCATCGCTGGCAACTTGGCCAAGCTAAACTAGGAATCTATAGATGACAGGCTCCAGAGCAGGGGATGATCAGTTTGCCAAGCCAGTATAAATCACTGTTAATTAGGGCTAAAATTGGGTTGAATATCCTCAAATAACCCTGTATATTTCCGCGCCTTCAGTGGGACCCTTTGAAAGGAGAAATTTCAGGTGGCCAATACAGTACAAGCAAAGAAACGCGCACGTCAAAACGAGAAACGCCGTCAGCATAATGCCAGCCTGCGCTCTATGGTTCGCACTTACTTAAAGAAAGTGGACGCAGCACTTGAGTCAGGCGATCACGCCGCATCTCAAGCAGCCTATGATGCAGCTGTTCCAGTTATAGACCGCATGGCGGACAAAGGCATTATTCACAAGAATAAGGCTGCTCGACATAAGAGCCGTTTGAATACTAAAGTTAAAGCTCTGGCTGCTTAAAACATTGTCTTAGGTAGGTAATCCAGATGCGAAAAAACCGGCTTTTGCCGGTTTTTTTATGCCTGGGGGAAATCGGAATTGAGTCATCCTGTACCCGAAACCCTGCGCGGGGCATGCTAAGTGAAGTGAAATGAAGTGAAGTGAAGTGAAGTGAAGTGAAGTGAAGTGAAGTGAAGTATCTTTACCTCAGTCGCTGCCGCCGTCAAAGATATTTCGCTACGCTCAATATGACAGGACTAGGGAACTCACGCAGTAACATGCTTGGCAATAAACTGCTGCACAGCGGCCTGATCATTATCTAACACAGTAAACTGCTCTTCACGCTCAAACAGATCAGCCATATGGGGCGGTAACTCAGGATCCTGAGGATAACCAGCCTGCTTTACCGCATCCGGGAACTTGGCCGGATGAGCAGTCGCCAAGGTAATCATAGGCGTTTCACTGTTGCTGCGGCACTGGCGGGCAGCCTCCAGGCCAATAGCTGTGTGCGGATCCAGCAGATAATCACAGTCGGCATAAGTATCGCGAATAATCCCAACCATGCCCTCGTCATCGCAGCGGTAGCTGGAAAATAGCTCTCTCGCCCTGGTTAAGGCACTGTCACTCAGATCCATATGGCCAGCTTTAGCATCAGCCATTAAACCTGCAATAGCAGCGCCATCGCGATCATAGAGATCAAACAACAAACGCTCAAAATTACTTGAGATCATAATATCCATGCTGGGTGCCAGACTCTGCTCCAGAGGACGAGTACTGTGATCATTGTCACTGATACAGCGATGCAAAATATCATTCTGGTTAGTGGCAATTACCAACTGCTCAATTGGTAGCCCCATTTTGTGGGCCAGATAGCCAGCAAAAATATCGCCAAAGTTGCCCGTGGGCACAGAGAAAGAAACCTTGCGCGCCGGGCCACCCAGAGACAGAGCCGCCCAAAAATAATACACAATCTGAGCCATAATCCGCGCCCAATTAATGGAGTTCACTGCTACCAGCTGGCGGCCATCAGGCAAAAATGATTGATCGGCAAAACTTGCTTTAACCATATTCTGACAATCATCAAAGTTGCCATGCAATGCAATAT
>CAXAJC010000086.1:0-7854 GCA_963969005.1 uncultured Cellvibrionales bacterium
TTGATACGGTGAGCGACTCGGGCATGTATGCCCTACGTTCCAAGCTGAGTATTCCGGTGCTGGGTCCTGGACAGGCGGCTTTTCATGTGGCCTGCATGCTGGGCCATAAATTCAGCATTATTACCATGTGGGATGAATGGTTCCATTTGTATACCAAAGTGCTGTCTGAGTACAAACTTGAGGCGCGCTGTGCCTCCATGCGCTCTATTAAAACCAGGCCTGATCTCGAAGAATTACTGGAAGGTAAGGAAGAGGTTATTTTCGAAAAGTTAGAAGCAGAGGCGCGCAAGGCCATTGAAGAAGATAACGCCGATGTAATTGTACTGGGCTCAACCACAATGCATCAGTCTCACGCCTATCTGCAGAGCGTGTTACCCGTTCCTGTGATAAATCCTGGTTTGATCTCTTACAAGCTCTGCGAGATGTTTTTAGAGACAGGCCTGACCCACAGCAACACGGCTTTCCCAGCGCCACAGCAACCCAATGACGACATGATTTTGTCACGAAACAGTTAATTAACTTAGGGCCAGAGCCTCGAGGGACTTATGAGTAAAGCAAACTACGAACATTATATAGATATTGTTACCAAGCGTTACTTTGACGGCGTAGATAACTACAACATGGAGCAGGTTTTAGACTGCTTCCATCCAGATGCTGTGCTGACAGAGGTCACCTCCATGACTGTCCACGAGGGCAGGGATGAGGGTATTAAAACAATGTTTGAAGGCCTGTTTGATGGCTTTTCACATATTTGGCACGGCAACTTTGTTCATACTGCGGATATTGAATCCGAGGCAATTTGTTCTCAGTTCTCGGTTGAGATAACGCCGGTTGACGGAGAAGAACTGCGCTACGAAAACTGTAATCGGTTTTATCTGCGAGATGGCAAATTTTCCAGAGTTTTTGTCTACATGAGTGGCGATAATTTACTCCGCTAAGGCGCAGGTAAAAGTAGATAACGGCCCCTGTTACACCTAGTACTGGGGACAAATCGACAAGGCATTAGGGATTCAGGAGATCACATATGCAATATCAATCTTCACTGTCACGGGACGCGCTTATTGAGCTGTCTCTGCAGAAATATTTCGCCAATGTGGATGCGAAAAACCTGGACGCAGTGCTTGACTGCTTCCATGACAATGCAATGCTAACCATACAAACTGCTTTTGCTGTGCATGAGGGAAAGGAAGGTATCCGCAGAATGTTTGTGGATTTTATGGCGGCTTATAAAACCATCGTACACAGAGATTTCACCTGTACGGTGGATGAAAAAAATGGTCGCATAACAGCTAATTTTGTAGCTGAGTTGGAAGACCATGATGGCAACCGCACAGAGCTGCATAACACCAACTTCTGGCGCATTCGCGGCGACAAGTTTCAGGAAGTTTATGTTTATATGAGCGGGGAAAATCCGCTGGTATAAGATTTGCGCAATCGGTACAGGTAGACAGCACCCTGTGCCGTTTAGCGTGCCTGTGAGGGGTATAGCCTACTTATGCCTGCAGACTAGTCAGTATGGATCTCTCTGTAACCACCGCGATGAAATACTAATGGCCTAAGGCCGCGGTCAGTAAATTCCAAAACCCTACCCACCAAAATAACATGGTCACCACCATCGTACTGATGCTCAATATTGCACTGAAAGCAGCTGCTGTAATGGGTCAGCAGAGGAACACCTGATAGCCCCTCGCTGGTTTCCAGTCCTGCAAATCGATCCGCGCCAGTTTTAGCGAAGCGATTAGAGATTTCCATTTGATCATCTGCCAGAACATGAATTGCAAATGCATCCGCAGCAATAAAGTCCTCGAAACAGTTTGTATCTCGGCCAATACTCCACAATACCAGTGCTGGATCCAGGGATACTGAGTTAAAGCTATTGGCCGTCATACCGACCTTTTGGCCATTGCTACCTAGGGTGGTAACAATAGTCACGCCCGTGGCGAAACTGCCCAAAGCATTGCGTAGATCAATTGTGCTGAAGTTGGAATTAGGCATTATTTTCTTGATAGGTAAGGCCGTATTGAATTAGGCGGCAATGATGGGTGTTAAGGACCTGAGTTGCAAGTTCTGCAAGCAAAAATACCAGAAGCCCACCGGTTATTTTTAAAGTCAATAACCGGTGAGCCATGTCCCGGGTATTACATGGCTGCCGCGAGCCTAGTGCCCTGATTAATAGCGCGCTTGGCGTCTAGTTCGCCGGCTTCATCTGCGCCGCCAATAAGATGATGTGGCAGGTTGAGGCCATCGACCAGTTCACGCAGCGGATCCTGACCTGCACAGACAATAATACTGTCCACATCAAGCACCTGCGGGTCATCATCAACAGTGATATGCAGCCCCTGATCATCAATATGGCTGTAGTCACAGCCAGGCATCATGCGCACGCCTTTCATGGCCAGACCGGCACGGTGAATCCAGCCTGTGGTTTTGCCCAGACCTTTACCTACCCGTGTGGTTTTGCGCTGCAGTAAATACACTTCCCGGGGGCTGGGCTCTGGTTGCGCCTTAATACCCTCAATCCCTGAGCGTGAACCAAAGGTCATATCGATACCCCATTCCTTCATAAAGGCCGGGATATTGGTGCTAGTGGACTCACCGCTATGGGTAATATATTCCGCAGTATCGAAACCGATACCTCCAGCGCCGATAATGGCAACCTTTTTACCAACTGGTTTTTTATCGCCGATAACATCCAGATAATTGAGTACCTTGGGGTGATTTATCCCTTCAATAGCGGGCATTCTGGGGGAGATACCTGTGGCGATAATCACCTCATCAAAGCCACCATTGTTGAGTTGCTCAGCAGTTACTCTGGTGTTTAGATGGAGGTCGACTCCGGTTAATTCAATCTGCTTGCCAAAGTAGCGCAGGGTTTCATAGAACTCCTCTTTGCCGGGAATCTGTTTAGCGATATTAAATTGCCCACCAATTTCATCTGCAGCATCAAACAAAGTGACCTGATGACCGCGGGAGGCAGCTGTTGTAGCTGCTGACAGTCCAGCCGGACCTGCACCAACCACAGCAATTTTCTTGCTGTTATTGGTGGCAACAATATGCAGTTCAGTCTCATGGCAGGCACGGGGGTTAACCAGACAGCTGGTCATTACACCGCCAAACACATGGTCGAGGCAGGCCTGATTGCAGCCAATGCAGGTGTTGATCTCATCGGCGCGATTGTCTGCCGCTTTATTAACAAAATCTGGGTCAGCGAGAAAGGGGCGGGCCATAGAGACCATGTCCGCATCGCCCCGTGCCAGAACCTCTTCTGCCACCTCAGGGGTATTGATCCGATTAGAGGTAATGACCGGAACAGAAAGTTCTTTTCTGAAGCGGGCCGTTACCCAGGTAAATGCAGCCCGTGGCACCTTGGTGGCGATAGTGGGGATCTGCGCTTCGTGCCAGCCAATTCCCGTATTAATAATAGATGCGCCAGCCTCTTCGATAGCTTTGCCCAGCTGAATCACTTCTTCGGCTGTACTGCCGCCATCCACTAGATCCAGCATCGACAGACGGAAGATAATAATAAACTTCTCACCCACAGCTTCGCGAACTCTGCGCACAACTTCAATGGGCAGTCTGATGCGGTTCTCATAACTACCACCCCAGTCGTCTTCACGCTGATTGGTCCTGGCAGCGATAAACTGATTCAGGAAGTAGCCCTCAGAGCCCATAATCTCAACGCCGTCATAGCCGGCTTTTTGCGCCTGAACCGAGGTAAACACAAAGTCCTCAATCTGTTTGTAGATTTCCTCATCGGTCAGCGCTCTGGGTGTAAATGGATTGATCGGCGCTTTGATTGCTGAGGGAGCCACCTGGTCCGGGGAATAGGCATAGCGGCCAGTGTGCAGGATCTGCATGCAGATCTTGCCATCGTGCTCATGCACCGCATCGGTGATCTGTTTGTGGCCGGCAATATCTTCTTCTGTGACCAGCTTCTTGGTATTCGGGTGGGTGCCGCCCTCAGTGTTGGGGCCAATGCCACCTGTCACTATAAGTCCTACCCCACCTTTTGCGCGCTCACCAAAGTACGCAGCCATGCGCTCATGGCCATCCGCCACTTCTTCGAGGCCAGTGTGCATTGAACCCATCAGGACACGGTTTTTTAAGGTAGTAAAGCCCAGGTCCAATGGTTCGAGCATATGGGGGTAGGTGTTGTGTGACATAAATTCCTCTCTAAAACTTGTGATTATTATTGTTGAACTAAGGTAATAAATTAGCGAATTTTGGTGCGCGTTTTTCAGACATTGCTGACATGGCTTCATCGATATCAGGTGTCTTCATCATGCCTGCTTGCCAGGTAGCCATATGGTTGAGGCTGTCCTCAATGGAATGTTCACGGCTGTAATTGAGCATGGCCTTGGTGCCATGCACGGCTAACGGGCTGTGTCTGGCAATATCTGTAGCCAGAGCGCGCACTGCCTCGAGCATTTGTTCTTGATCGGTATAGACTTTGTTAACAAAGCCACAGGCCGCGGCCTCGTCAGCTCCCAGATTACGGCTGCTATAGGCTAGCTCCCGAGCCAGTCCGCTTGGCATAACATGTTGAATGCGCTGCAATGTACCCACATCAGCGGTGATGCCAAGTTCGGTTTCCTTTATATTAAAGTAGGCATTGCTGGTGCAGAAGCGCATATCGGTAGCGCAGATCATATCGACACCGCCACCGATGCAGGCTCCTTGAGTGGCAGCGATAACGGGCATGCGGGCTTTTTCTAGTGCAGTAAATGTGTCTTGCAGGCCGAGAATCCAGCGCCGCAATTTTTCAGCTGCCCGGGCAGGCTCTACTTCAGGGTCGGACCCCAGATTTGACAGTACACTGAGATCCATCCCTGCGGTGAAGTGCTTGCCCACAGAAGACAGGATAATCACGCGAGCTGTACTTTGTTCATCTAAAGTCTGGACAATTGCCGGAAGTTCCTGCCAGAAGTCGCCATTCATACTATTGACAGCGTCTGGTCGATTGAGAGAAATCTCAGCGACGGAGTTTTCGTCAACGCTGACTTGAAATGCCTTAAGGCTGGAAAAATCTTCAATATTCATGAGTAATCTCGCGAAGCTCTTATTATTAAGCCGGACGTGCTGGTTCCGTTGGGTTTGATACGGCTATGTATGCAAGCCAGATTAAGCCGCTATTTTGACACTGTCAAGATGTGTTGATACATTGCCACCATGAACCTATCAAATGTCGTCGAAATACCTCGTCCCAGCTACCACCATGGTGACTTGCGTCAAGCTCTGCTAAAGGCTGCCAAAGAGCTGATTGCAGAGGCGGGCATAGAGAATCTGTCACTGCGCAAGCTGGCCGAGAGGGCCGGGGTATCACGCACCGCGCCGTATCATCATTTCTCCGACAAAAATGACTTGCTCTGTGCGATTGCCGCAGAGGGTTTTCGTCGCCGCCATCTGAGTGCCAAGGCTACTTTTGACAATCCTTATTTGACTCAGGAGCAGAAGTTTGAGGACTTTATCTGTGGCTATGTTAGGTTTGCTGCTGATCATCCTGAAGAGTACGAGTTGATGTTCGGTCGCAGTATCTGGAAACAGGCCAACAGTACCCAAGAATTGCGGGATGTAGCTTATCCCTGCTTTCAGCATCAGCTAGAAATGATTCGCAGTTGGCAAGAAGGGGGCCTGTTAGCTAGCGATAGTGTCGCTGGTGATAGTGCGCTGCGAACCTCTCAGGTAATCTGGGGTGCCGTGCATGGCATAGCAAAGTTGCTGATTGATGGTATTTATACTGACGCAGCGCAGATTGAAGAGATTTCCCTGTGCGCAGTTAAATTATTTATTCAAAAACGCGCCTAAGCTATTCTTTCCTCATCAAATAATCTGGTTGATGATCTTAAATGTATCGGCGTAAGGGTGGTTTAAATCCCTAAGGTATCCATTCTTACTCTAAAGGAAAGCTAAAAAATCCAGTTTCATTGTTTGATAATATTGAAAACGCTCTTCTTCGACGTCAAGTCATTCAATACTTCTGCTGCCTGATCTAGGCTGTCTGAGGCATCGTTCACCGCCTTATCTGCCATTTCGTCCTTGTCCTCGTCTTTTTGAATGCGTTGAGGCATGGCTGATGTTGCAGTTGCAGACCCTGAGTGTGAGCCCGAGTCGCCACCGTCGCAAGCGGTGAGTCAGAGGGTTGCAAGAACAGCAAACAATAACAGGTTCCTATCTCTCTATAATTTAACGCCCAACCGGATTATTTTAAGGATACGCGGTCGAAGCATAGACAAGCTAATGTGGGCCTGCCAGATTCTTTTTGATCAGTTTATCGCCAGTTTTTCCGGATGTGTCGGGCTTTGCTGACTCGACCTGTAAATACCAGCTGAAACATTGTTTAAGTGGTTGCTGATTTACAGGTGCTGTGGCAAAATTCACGCCCTTTTTGGCTGGGGTTGCGCACTGCGCAATATTAACCGTCGGGTCTGGCCCGGCAAAGCAGTCAAAACAACAAGGTTTATGCGAGTGTGGCGGAATTGGTAGACGCGCTAGATTTAGGTTCTAGTGTCTTAGGATGTGAGAGTTCGAGTCTCTCCACTCGCACCATATTTACAATGATTTTTAATGAGGACAACCCATGCAGGTTTCTATTGAGTCGAGCACAGGTCTAGAGCGGCAGCTGAAGATTGGTGTACCTGCCGACAAGATTGATCAAGAAGTGACAGATCGTTTGCAGAAAGCCACTAAGACCGTTTCTATCAAGGGCTTTCGCAAAGGAAAAGTACCGCTGCGGGTTGTCAAACAGCATTATGGTAAAGGCGTCCGTCAGGAAGTTGTTGGAGAAATTGTTAACTCTAGCTTCTACGAAGCCATTCAGAAGGAAGAGCTACGTCCTGTGGGTCAGCCGCGCATCGACGATCTTAAAGACGCAGAGGGCCAAGATCTTGAGTATCTGGCAATCTTTGAAGTCTACCCTGAAGTGAAACTTGCAGATCTGGGCAAGGTAAAGGTTTCCCGCCCGGTTGCTGATGTAACGCCAGAAGACGTAGAGAAAATGATCAGCGTACTGCGTGATCAGCAGGCCACCTTCACGGCGGCTGAGAAAGCTGCTGAAGAAGGCGATCAGGTCAATATAGACTTCGTCGGTACCCACAAGAAAGAAGAGTTTGCCGGCGGTAGCGCGGAGGGGCAGGATCTGGTTTTGGGCTCCAACAGCATGATTCCAGGATTTGAAGACGGCCTGATCGGCGTCAGCGCGGGTGACGAGACTGTTCTTAAGTTGAAATTCCCCAAGGACTACCATTCCGAAGAGCTGAAAGGAAAAGCGGTCCAATTTGCCGTCAAGGTAAACTCAGTCTCCGAAAAGCAGATGCCTGAAATGGACGATGATTTCTTTAAGATGTACGGCGTTGAAACTGGTGGCGAAGAGAAGTTCCGCGAAGACATCGAAGCCAATATGGAACGTGAACTGCGCAATGCCATCCGCACCAAGGTCAAGAATCGTGTTATGGACCAGCTGTTCAGCCTCAACAAAGTAGATGTTCCGGCGGCCCTGGTCAGCAATGAAATTACCCAGCTTAAACAGCAGATGGTGCAGCAGTTTGGTGGTGGACAGCAGATCGACCTGAGCATGCTGCCAGACGATATGTTTAAAGAGAAAGCCGAACGTCGCGCCGCACTGGGGGTGATTGTGTCTGAAGTGGTTAAAGTAGAAGAACTGACCCCGGACGCCGACCAGGTTCGTGCTCGAGTTGATGAAATCGCCTCAACCTATGAGCAGCCCCAGGAAGTTGTAGACTACTATTATAGCAAGCCAGAATTGCTGAGTTCCGTGGAAGCTGTGGTTCTTGAAGATCAGGTCACTGAGTTGGTGCTGTCCAAGGCCAAGGTTAAAGAAGAAGCTCAGCCCTATGA
>CAXAJC010000087.1:0-7652 GCA_963969005.1 uncultured Cellvibrionales bacterium
CATCAACTCACCCTCAACAGCAGCAGGAACCTGGGCGGCCAGAGCAAGGAAAATATCCTTACGGCTCAGCTGCATTGGCGCTGCCTCAACGGAGTTAGCAATAACAATACCGTCGTAGCCAATGTGAACTTCGATCACGTCGGTCACGCCATTGGTCTGGCACTTCTTGAATTCTGACATCTTTATGCGACGTGATGAGTTAGTGATATCCGGGTAGTTGGTACCCACACCAGAGCAAAACAGCTTCATACCGCCACCAGAACCGGTTGATTCAATCTTTGGTGTTGGCTTGCCGCTTGAACGGCCATAGCGCTCGGCAACTACAGTTGAAAATGGGTACACAGTTGAAGAACCTACTACTTCAATGCTGTCACGAGCCATTGCCGCAGATGTTGCTGTAATAGAAGCCACAGTCAGTAACAGGGCCGGTAAAATAGTACGTTGGATCATAAAAACCTCCAGTAATCGAGCACTTGTTGTGCCATTGGTTGAAACTGTTCTTGCTACTCGGTCACTGTATTAAAGTTATATGACAGAAATATGACATTTAGCTGGCTGATAGGGGTTTCCGAAAATAATTGTTGATGTCACATTAATGTCATATTAAATACATATTATTTTCATATGGATGTCATACAAACGACATGATATCCGGTTCGGCTACGGCCTTAGGAATTAATTTTTGGGGATTACATATGAACAAATTATTACTCTCATCAGCAATCGCATCCACCATATGCTTTACGGGTCACAGCTTTGCGGCTGGCCCTATTGATGGCAAAGTTTACGGCAAGGTTAATGCTTCTGTTGTCAATAATGACAGTGGCTCAAGCGATGAATGGAAACTAAACAGCAATGCATCTCGTGTTGGCGTTAAAGGAAAAACTCAAATTGCAGACGGACTTTACGCTATCTATAAAGCGGAATTCGAGATGTGTATTGATGATGGCGACTGCAAAGGTCAGACTTTTAGCCAGCGCAATATTATGGCCGGCATCAGAGGTGACTTCGGTACAGTTTGGGCAGGCAAGCATGACTCCCCGACCAAACTGGCGCAGAACAAGATCGACCTGTTTAACGATCTTGAAGGTGATATTAAAAATACCTTTGAAGGTGAAAACCGCGTATCTAATATTGTGGCCTACACCTCACCGAAGGTTAATGGTTTCTCTGCCACTGTCGCCATGATTCCTGGTGAAGGTTCTGATTTTGATGAAGACGGAAATGACGACACCGGCCTGGCCGACGGCATCTCCTATTCCATCAGCTATGATATGGACAATCTGTATATAGCAGTAGCTGGTGATCAGGACGTAGACAAGCAGGACCTGCTGCGCGTTGTTGCCCAGTACAAAATGGACGCATTAAAGCTTGGCTTTATGTATCAGCAGAATGAAGATAACCTTAATAGCAAAGATGAATCTGGTTATTTTATCAGCGCGGCCTACAAGATGGACAAGACCACATTGAAGGCTCAGTACGGCACAATTGAAGATGATGTTGACGGCGACGAAGAGGAAACTCTGTCTCTGGGTGCAGATTACAAGATGGCTAAAAACACCAAGGTCTATGTATTCTATACTGACAACACAGATTCTGAAGTGGGCTCAGCCGACGACGAAGATTCTTCCTTTGGTGTAGGCATGGAACATAAGTTCTAAGCTACCATTGGTATCTGTAAAAAATAAGGTCTGTAAAAAAGGGTACTTCGGTGCCCTTTTTTATAGCTGCTTTCTTTTCACTGTGCTTTTTTGTTTAATCCATTAAATACAATATTGCTGGAATTGACCCCATGAAGATAAAACGCCCAACAGCCTATTATGCTTATCTATGCCTGTTTTTAAGCAGTGCCAGTTTCGCCAATTGTGACTTTGATACTGATGATGCCGATGCACCAGACTTTATGGATAAAATAATCGCCTGCGAAGAGCAGCAACAAATCAGCCAATCGAGGGCAGTCAAGTCAGATGGTGCGACCAAATCAGATAGTGCGGTCAAACTCTATGGCGACGGCACCCTTAACCCGGAATCTGGAATAAGCGAACGGCCTATAGTTGCGGCGGGATCCATGAATCACAGCGCCAATAAACTATTTGCCGCACGACAGGCCTATTCACTGCGTCCGGATGCTAAATTCGAAGAGTCTGTGACCATTGCAACCCAAAAGCTTTATCTTGAGAGGGCTCATCACTGCGCCAAAGGCTGGGCCATTGAGTCCCAGTGGAGTGAACCCAACCCAGAGCGGGAAGGCGATTATTTTCTGCACTATGGTTTCCGCTGCGCTGCCCTGTTCTAAAATTGTTCTAACATCGACCAGACCCGATGCAAAAGCGGCTCAGTCAGCAAATTTCACCATCTGCCTGTGACAGTGTCGCCACTTTGCGATAGTCCCTCTGACAACCAATTAATATTATCCCGGCATGGAAGTTGCGATCGGCCCAGGCAGAAATAAAATCCATAGCCGGGCTCTGTAATGTCTCAGGATGAAACCAAGGGCAAAAGAAAAGCCAAAGCTGGCTAAGGCGTACAGCTGCTAGGCGGATACAACAGGCAATCGACAGACAAATCTGGACCCATGACCCAGGCGACTGCTAATGGTCAGGTCGCCACCACAGCGATTGAGACTGTGCTTTACAATAGCCAGCCCCAGACCCGTGCCACCGGTGGCGGAGTTGCGGCTGCTGTCGCCGCGGTAAAAACGCTCGGTCAGCCGCGGCACTTCTGTCGGGTCTATGCCGACGCCATCATCCTGAATACTAATACTGATATGGTCTGAGTACTGCTCAACGACCACATCAATGACTGCACCTTTGGGGTTGTGGCGCACGGCATTGAAGATAATATTACCCAGGGCACTGCGCATGCTGTTGCCCTCTGAGTTAACCTCTAGGGTCGCTGCACAATCCAGGCTCAGGCTGTGGAGACCACCACTTAATATCTCCGCTTCGGCAACAATACTGGTCAGTAGGTCCTGCAGATTGACAGGCTCAAGGTGGGCCTCCTGACCATCCGCCTCCAGTCTGGACAGTAAAATCAAATCGTCGGCCAGGGCCTGCATTCTATTGACCTGATCAGCCATTTGGCCGAATGCACGATTGACCACAGCGTTGTTATCGGGACTGTCCTGCAGTGTTTCTATATAGCCGCGCATCACTGTCAATGGCGTGCGCAATTCATGGGAGACATTGCCAACAAACTCTTTGCGCATCTCTTCCAGACTGTTGAGGCGGGTAATATCGGTGATCACCAGAACAATTTCATCGTCGCCAAAATACGAGGCTGCAAATTTTAATAGCCGCCCTGCCTGAATCGATGATGGCAACTTGACTGCTCCCTGAAAGTCAGCCTGGTTGATATATTCAACAAATTCGGGGTCGCGTATCAGATTCATAATAGCGCTGCCACGATCCGAAGACCTCAGTCCCAAAAGGCTGGCAGCGGAGCTATTCCACCAGTCCAGAGACAGGTCGCTGCGCAGGACTAAAATCCCTTCGTCCAAGGCTTCAGTGAGCCTGGAAACTCGATTGATAGTACGGCGCATCTTTTCTTGAGTTCGGCGATGACGTCGCCGCTGACGATTTAATGTGTCGCTTATCTCTCCCCAGACGCCATCGGCATCCGGCGGAATTCCGCGCATACCTTTGTCAATCCAGCCGAATAACAATGAGATAGTGCGGAAGGTCCAGATAACATAAAGGCCTACACCACAGAGGATAATTTCAAAGGGAAAGCCCAGACTCCAACCAAAAAACAGCGAAAACAGCCCAACCAGAACTATACGCCATATCTCTGTATGCATTCCCGGTCGCAATGGATGAGTGCCTTTTTAGCCATTTTGCAGATGAGTTGAGAAACGGTAGCCCGCACCCCGCACAGTCTGCACATAGTTCTCATGGCCTGCAACTGAAATTGCTTTGCGCAATCGTCTGATATGAACATCCACCGTTCGCTCATCTAAATAAACGTTGCCACCCCAGACATAGTCGAGAATCTGGTCTCTGGAATAGACGCGCTCCTGGTGGGTCAAAAAAAACTGAAGAAGACGGTACTCAGTAGGACCCAAATTAATATACTCGCCACTGATACTGACGCGGTGACTCTGGGGGTCAAAGTGCATCTCTCCAACATTGATTACATCTTTTAGCTCTTCACGACCAATGCGGCGCATCACGGCTTTAACCCGAGAAATCAGCTCCCGCGGAGAAAATGGTTTGGGGATATAGTCATCCGCACCAGCGTCGAGCCCGGAAATCTTGCTATCTTCCTCTGCTTTGGCGGTCAGCATTATTACGGGGATTTTTTCTGTCAGTTCATCACGCTTTAGACGGCGCAGCAGCTCCAAACCGGTAGTGCCGGGCATCATCCAGTCCAGCAGTACCAGATCCGGTTGCCTGTCAATAATAGAGGCGTGAGCCTGCTGGGCATTTTCTGCCTGCAATACATTGTAGTCCGCAGCCTCTAAGGCAATGGACAGCATATCTCGAATTGCCGCTTCGTCATCGACCAATAAAATCGTATGCTTGGGCATAACATTGACCCTGTCATCCACGTTTTGAGCCCTTATTTAATGACGGTAACATTGCACAAATATGACAGAACTGTGAGTTCTGTGCATCTTTTCTTAACTGGTTCGATATTTTGAGGTGGTTATCGCATAATGGCCCATTAAATTTACCTACCGGAAAAGACCATGACTATCAAAGAAAACAGTGCTGTAAGCTTTCATTACACATTGACTGACGACGAAGGCCAGCAGCTTGATAGCTCAGCCGGCAAAGAGCCTCTGGCCTACCTGCACGGCGCTGGCAATATTATTCCCGGGCTTGAAAATGCAATGACAGGCAAGTCTGTCGGCGACAGTATGACTGTTGCAGTCAGTGCCGCCGAAGGCTACGGCGAAGTGCAGAGCGAACTGATTCAGGAGGTGCCTCGGGAAGCGTTTCAGGGCGTGGACAGCATTGAAATCGGCATGCAGTTTGAAGCTCAGACAGGTCAGGGCGGCAGCGTTCCGGTGACCGTAACAGCCGTTAGTGACGACGTAGTCACTGTGGATGGTAACCACCCGCTGGCAGGCAAGAATCTGAATTTTGATGTGACTATCGAAGAGATCCGCGATGCCACTGATGAAGAGCTGGAAAATGGCCATATCCATGGTCCTGATGGGCACGAACACTAGGAATTATCGCCGCTTAAATCAAGGCCACCCTATAATACTGTGAGCTAGCTATAGCTTTTTACCCATCATAATTCTGTAAAAGTGCCCTGCTATGATTGCAGGCCGCTAGATTTTATTACGAGACAAAGATATGACAGTTAGAGTAGGTATCAATGGTTTTGGACGCATTGGCCGTCTGGCACTCCGGGAATCCTGGGGCGCTGCGGGGTTTGAAATTGTCCATATTAATGAGATTGCTGGAGATGCCAAAAGTGCTGCCCATTTATTACGCTTTGATTCTGTGCATGGCACCTGGAACAAAGATATAAGGGCCAGTGATAACAACGATCAAATTATTATTGATGGCCAGTGCATCGGCTATTCCCAGTGCGCATCAATTGATAACACGCCCTGGCAAGCAGCCAATGTTGACCTGATAGTCGAATGCACAGGCACATTAAAAACCGAACAGGCACTGGCCCCATACTTTGCTCAGGGCATTGCCAAAGTAGTAGTCTCGGCACCAATCAAAGGCCTGCCCGAAGAGACTGTGCTAAATGTGGTGATGGGGGTCAATGATCACAAATATAACGGGCAAAATATTGTTACCGCAGCATCCTGCACCACCAACTGTCTCGCGCCGGTTATTGATGTACTGCACAGCACCTTTGGCATAGAGCATGGCGCGATCACCACCATCCACGATATAACCAATACCCAGAGTATTCTTGATGAGTACCACAGTGATTTGCGCCGGGCCCGCGCCAGCAGCATGTCATTAATACCCACCAGCACTGGCTCTGCCACCGCGATTACCGAAATTTTCCCTGAGCTTAAGGGTCGCCTTAATGGGCTGGCCGTGCGCGTTCCACTGGCCAATGCCTCGCTCACAGATTGCGTGTTTGAATTGGCACGACCGGTATCTGTACAACAGATTAATCAAGCCCTTGAATCAGCGGCCAATGGCCGCCTGCAAGGGATACTAGGATTTGAAAACCTGCCCCTGGTATCAGTCGACTACACCAATGACCGCCGCTCAGGTATTGTCGATGGCCCGTCGACCATGGTGATTAACAATACTCAGGTGAAGGTGCTGATCTGGTATGACAATGAGATTGGCTATGTTAATCGCATGATGGAATTAACCGCCCTTGTTGCAAACTCCATTCAAGCCTAACCATGCTAATGCGCTCTCCTCTTGCCCAGTATATTACGGTAACAGCTAGCTACTGGGCCTTCACTCTCACCGACGGCGCCCTGCGCATGTTGGTGCTGCTGTTTTTCCACGGCCTCGGTTATAGCCCACTTGAAATTGCCAGCCTGTTTTTGCTCTACGAATTTTTCGGCATATTGACCAATCTTTACGGTGGTTGGCTGGCGTCCCGTATAGGCACCATATACTGCATGCAGCTTGGTCTGGGGTTACAGATACTGTCTCTGGGAATGCTGCTGGCGGATCAGTCCCAGCTTACGGTGATATATGTGATGGCAGCTCAGGCCCTCTCGGGAGTCGCCAAAGATCTCAATAAAATGTGCGCCAAAAGCAGCATCAAAGCACTGATGCCTGACAGCGAGCAGGGTCGACTGTACCGCTGGGTAGCGATGCTCACTGGCTCCAAGAATGCACTCAAAGGACTGGGATTTTTCCTCGGCGGGGCACTGCTTGCCAGCCTTGGATTTCGTGGCAGCCTGTTAGCCATGATCATTCTACTACTGCCAACAATGTTGATTGGCAGCCTGATGCTGCAGAATCGACCTGATACTCATCAACAGACGTTCAGTGAAAGTCTGTCCAAAAGCCCAGCCATAAATTGGCTATCTTTGGCGCGGTTGTTTCTGTTTTGCTCCAGAGATGTGTGGTTTGTGGTGGCACTGCCAGTATTTCTGCACAGCCAGTTACAGTGGAGCCATATCGAAGTGGGCACATTGATGGCTAGCTGGGTTATGGCCTATGGGGCAGTGCAGGCACTAGCGCCAAGAGTTACCGGACAGCAGCAACAGCGATTGCCGAACCCACAGGGGTTAGAATACTGGGCACTGCTGCTGACATTGATTCCCGCAGCTATTGCACTGGCACTGTATATCAATATCGACCCCGGCTATGCACTTATAGGCGGCCTGCTGCTATTCGGTGCAGTGTTCGCCATTAATTCAAGTATGCACTCCTACCTTATCGTGGCCTTTGCCCAGCGCGACGCAGTGTCTTTAGATGTGGGCTTCTACTATATGGCCAATGCCGGCGGCCGCCTGCTTGGCACAGTACTGTCCGGACTGCTGTATCAGCAGTTTGGACTGATTAGCTGCCTGCTTGCATCCTCATTGATGATTGCGCTCAGTGCGCTGGCCTGCCGGGGACTGGCCAAATCTATCTAGAGGTTTTCTAGAGCTTTTTGGCCATGTCTGCTAGGGTATCGGCCTTTCACTAACCCTAAGAAAAAAATAGCTATGAGCAATCAAACTGAGAATGAAATCGGCACTGAAATCGGCACTGAAATCG
>CAXAJC010000088.1:0-7632 GCA_963969005.1 uncultured Cellvibrionales bacterium
GGAAAATCCTTACCAAACCTGGAAAGATGTCAACCCAGCATTACCAGATACCGCTATCGAAGTTATGGGTCCCCCCCCTACTTCCGGTACCCGGGATGCGTTTGCTGAACTGGGCCTCGAAGGTGGTTGCAAGAAAATCGGCTGGATCAAGGCCATGAAGAAAACCGACAAAAGCGCCTATAAGGCTCTTTGTCACACGATCCGTGAAGATGGCAAATATATTGAAGCTGGCGAAAACGACAATTTGATCGTTCAAAAGCTTCAGGCTAACCCTGCTGCTCTGGGTGTGTTTGGCTTTAGCTTTCTGGACCAGAATGCTGACAAGGTTCAGGGTGCAATGATTGAATCTGTTGAGCCAACCTTTGAGTCCATCGCTGATAAGTCTTACCCGATCTCGCGTCCCCTGTTCTTCTATGTCAAGAAAGCCCATGTCGGCGTAGTGCCCGGTATCAAGGGCTACCTCAATGAGTTCACCAGTGAGCGCGCCTGGGGTGAAGATGGTTATCTGGCCGAGAAGGGGATGATTCCTCTGCCAGTTAAAGAGCGTCGTGCTATGGCCCAAAGTACAAGGTCACTGACCCCAATGACAGGCAATGAAGCATTGAAATAATGCTCTGATATTGTCACTATGCAGCCCGGTTTATTGAGCCGGGTTGTGTTCGTTTTTTAACGATTGATTTAACGCTTTATTGAAATTATGCCAGGGATTTTTGTAGCCTTATGCAAGCGACTAATATTTTCATTCTGATACTTGCTCTGGGCATTTTTGCCTTCTACATTGGTCGTGGCCGCTCTCTGGCCCTTGCCAAACCGCTGGGTGGAATTCGCAACCTGCATTCTCTTCCCTCTTACTATGGGTTCCACACTGCACTCTGGTGTGCGCTGCCCTCGCTAATCTTGCTCTCCCTGTGGATGATCTTTGACGAGCCGTTGATCAATAGTCTGGTGATGAACTCAATGGCGGATCAATTAGGCAATACCAGCCTCGCCACATACAACCTACAGCTAAACAAGATCAGCAATATCGCCGAGGGTATTCTTGGCCGTCAGGGGCAGAGTGATGCATTACTTGCCGCCGCTGACTACATGACTCAGCTAAAAGTGGTTTCACGCTGGTCATTAACGGCCCTGATGCTGTGCCTGACCGTTATTGGTTTGTTCTTTGGTTGGTCTAGAATCAACCCCCAGTTTAGAGCCCGCCCCCTGGTCGAAAAGGTTATGCAGAACCTGCTGCTGGCCTGTGCCTGTCTGGCGATTTTCACCACGCTGGGCATTGTGCTCTCGGTTCTGTTTGAATCGATACAGTTTTTCCGATCTGTGCCCGTCCATGAGTTTGTCTTTGGTCTGGAATGGAGCCCACAAACCGCGATCCGTGAAGACCAGGTTGGCTCGTCCGGCAGTTTTGGCGCAGTTCCCTTATTTGTTGGCACCTTATTAGTGTCAGCCGTCGCTATGTTTGTTGCCGTGCCCATCGGGCTTATGTCGGCGATTTATCTGGCCGAATACGCGAGCAAGACAGTGCGCGCCTTTGCCAAGCCGGCTCTGGAAGTACTGGCCGGTATTCCTACAGTGGTTTATGGCTTTTTCGCGGCATTGACGGTAGCGCCATTTTTGCGCGATCTGGGCACCAGTATGGGCCTTTCTGTGTCTTCCGAAAGTGCGCTGGCCGCTGGTGGAGTGATGGGGGTGATGATTATTCCGTTTATCTCTTCACTGGCTGATGATGTGATCACCGCCGTACCTCAGTCCATGCGCGATGGTTCTCTGGCAATGGGAGCGACCCAGTCAGAAACAGTGCGCCGGGTGATTATTCCTGCGGCTCTGCCTGGTATTGTCGGCGGTATTATGTTGGCTGTATCGCGGGCGATTGGTGAAACCATGATTGTGGTTATGGCTGCTGGTATGGCGGCAAAATTAACTGCCAATCCACTGGAATCTGTGACCACAGTGACAGTGCAAATTGTGACCTTGCTAACCGGTGACCAGGAGTTTGACAGCCCCAAAACTCTGGCGGCCTTTGCCCTAGGGTTAATGCTGTTTACCGTCACTCTGTTATTGAATATTTTTGCCCTGCATATTGTTAAGAAGTATAGGGAGCAGTATGAGTAAGCCCATGGATAATTTAGACAAAATTAAGCAGTCTTTAACCAGACGCAATCGCGCTGAAACCAGATTTCGCTGGTATGGGCGCATCGCTATTCTGATTGGTCTGGCTGCAGTGATCCTGTTGTTTACCGATATTATCAGCAAGGGCCACGGCGCTTTCCGCGTGACCTATATTCAGCTTGATGTTCATTATGATCAGGATGTTATTGGTGTTGCCAATATGACCGACCCAGCCCAGCTTGCCGATGGCAACTGGGATGCAGTGCCCAAGAATGCACTGCGCAGCAAATTTACTAACGTTTCCGGGCGTCGGGATAAGCGCAAGCTGTACGGGTTGCTCAGCAATGGTGCTGGTTTTGATCTCAAAGATCGCCTGGTCGCCAACCCTCTGTTGCTGGGTCAGACTGAGTCAATCTGGATTCTCGCCGACGATGATATAGACACCTATTACAAAACGTGGCTGGACGGCGAACCTTATGCCGCCCGTATGGCGGACAATCAGATGGCCTGGATTGAGCAGCTTCACAATGAAGGCAATATTCGTCTGCAATTCAACAGCAACCTGTTTACCCGTGGTGATTCCCGGGAGCCCGAGCAGGCCGGTATTCGCGGTGCTATTATGGGTTCATTTTTCACCCTGGTGCTGACATTGATGCTGTCATTCCCCATTGGTGTTTCTGCGGCAATCTATCTGGAAGAGTTTGCCCCGAAAAACCGCTGGACTGACTTTATTGAGGTCAATATTAATAACCTGGCGGCGGTACCCTCGATTATTTTTGGTTTGCTGGGTCTGGCGATCTTTATTAATTTCTTTCATGTGCCGCGCTCGGTACCAGTGGTGGGTGGGTTGGTTTTAACCCTGATGACATTGCCGACGATTATTATCACCAGCCGTGCGGCGATTAAGTCAGTCCCGCCATCTATACGGGAAGCTGCCCTGGGCATGGGAGCGTCCAAATACCAGACGGTCCTACATCATGTACTGCCACTGGCACTGCCGGGGATGTTGACAGGCGCCATTATTGGTATGGCTCAGGCTCTGGGTGAAACCGCGCCGCTGTTGATGATTGGTATGGTCGCTTTTATTGTAGATATTCCTGCAGGCTTTACCGATCCGGCTACGGTGTTGCCTGTACAGATTTTTCTCTGGGCAGACAGCCCAGAACGAGCCTTTATTGAAAAGACCTCTGCAGCCATTATGGTGTTGTTAACCTTTTTGATTATTATGAATACATCGGCCGTTTGGCTGCGAAAGCGTTTAGAGCGCCGTTGGTAGAAAGGTAAAAAGGACCAGATTATGACAAAAGCAGCTACAGTTGCTAAAAAGCCTAAGAAAGCCTCGGTGGCCAAAGCCAAGGCCGCAGATCAGAACCTGCAGATTTCAGCAGAAGAGGCTACTGTCGGCCAAAGCTTTACCGACAAGCCTAAGATGACCATGCGCAATATCAATGTTTTTTACAACGACAAGCAGGCTATCCATGATGTGAGTATCGATATCGCGCAAAATGAAGTAATTGCCATGATTGGCCCATCTGGCTGTGGCAAGTCGACATTTTTGCGCACTCTCAATCGCATGAACGATACCGTCGATGGCTGTCGCGTCGAAGGTGAGATATGTATGGATGGTGAAAACCTGTATTCACCAAAGCTGGATGTTGTGGAATTGCGCGCCAGAGTGGGCATGGTATTTCAAAAGCCCAACCCATTCCCCAAGTCTATTTATGAAAATGTGGCCTATGGTCCAAAGATTCATGGTCTGGCAGATACCAGAGTTGACCTGGATGAGATCGTTGAAAACAGCCTAAAGAAAGCCAGCCTCTGGGAAGAAGTCAAAGAGCGATTGCATCAGCCTGGCACAGGCCTGTCCGGTGGCCAGCAGCAGAGACTCTGTATAGCAAGAGCCATCGCAGTTAGCCCGGAAGTTATTTTGATGGATGAGCCCTGCTCGGCGCTGGACCCCATTGCCACAGCCAAGATTGAAGAGTTAATTGAAGAGCTAAGCCAGAATTTTACTATTGCAATTGTGACTCACAGCATGCAGCAGGCGGCACGTGTCTCTGATCGCACCGCCTATTTCCATTTGGTCAAGCTGGTTGAGGTTAACCCCACGGAGAAAGTATTTACCATGCCGGAACATAAGCTTACTGAAGCTTATATTACCGGTCGATTTGGTTAAACGGAGAATTATTATGGCCAAGATGTCATTTGAAAACCATATCATGAAGCAGTTTGATGAAGAACTGGAAGAGATTCGCACGCGCTTGATGGAAATGGGTGGCAAGGTAGAACAGCAGTTGCAAAACGCTATTCGAGCCATCAGTGATGCTGATAGCAAACTGGCGGAAGATGTGATTGCCGAAGAGCAGCATGTCGACGAAATGGAAGTTGATATAGATGAAGCCTGCATTTTGATCATCGCCAGGCGCCAGCCAGCCGCCAGTGATTTGCGCCTGGTTATGATGGTGACCAAAGCGGTCAATGATCTTGAACGTATTGGTGATGAAGCCAAGAAAATCGCCAATCATGCAGTTATTCTGGCTGAGCAGGGTGACTCGTCAGAGGGTTATACAGAGGTTCGTCATCTGGGTCAGTCGGTGTCTCGTATGCTGGCAAATGCGCTGGATGCCTTTGCGCGCTTTGATGTTGATGCAGCTATGCGCACTCTGGAAGAAGACAAGCAAATTGATCTGGATTACAAAACAGCTCTGCGTGAACTTGTCACCTACATGATGGAAGACCCCCGCAGCATTAGCCGTGTTATCAATGTTCTATGGGTTATCCGCTCCCTGGAGCGCATTGGTGACCATGCCAAAAACCTCTGTGAGCAGATTGTTTTTGTGGTTAAGGGCAAAGATATCCGCCACCAGTAATAAGGTTTCACAATTAAAAGAAGGGTGCATTCAGCGCCCTTTTTTTTCGCCTGCCGATCTATCCCACCACTTTATATCGTTATTTTATATCCTTAAAACCACTGTCATGGACTTGTCATAGAACTTTCATTTTACCGTCATTAATCACTGTTAATTTTATTGCCGATAGATATTCGATCCAATAATTAACGGGAGTTAACCATGTCATTAAAGAAATTACTCGCATCAAGCGCAGTAGCAGCAGCCCTGACAGGCTGTGGTGGTGGCGATATAAATATCGCGCCGAGCAATCAAACTGATATTGGTGACACTGTTACTAATATTACTAACGAAGGTACTGGCAATACAGAAATGAGCTGTGCCTCATACACATTGGCCGGCACTGTATCCCAGGGTTCATTCGACGGTACTAACTGTGTTTATTCCAAGGGCTTTGTCGATATCGATAATCCTCTCACCTTCGATCTGGCAATTCCCAACATTGGTGAAGGCGTCCATATTTTTGAAGGCAGCCTGGTTGTTGGTGAAAACTTTAGCTCTGACACGGATCTGGCTACTGCGGGCATTTCAGAAGGTGGCGATGGGGCTGTTCTGACTATTGCGGCTGGTGCTACTCTGGCATTCCGCAGTGCAGACGACTTTATGGTAGTCAACCGCGGTTCACAGATGCGTGCCAATGGTACTGCAGAAGCACCGATCGTTCTGACCTCTCAAACTGATGCAGTTTTTGGCACCGTAGGTGCTGAAGATGTTGGCGAATGGGGCGGCTTGGTTATTAACGGCTTTGGTGTCACTAACAAATGTTCTTACACTGGCACATACCCAAACGTGACTACAACAGATTGTCATGTTGCATCAGAGGGTAAAGCCGACGTTGGTGAGAGCCATTATGGTGGTGCAAACAACGAAGATAATTCCGGTGTAATCAACTACATGATCGTTAAACATACTGGTGCCGAAGTTGCTCCAGGTAACGAGCTCAATGGTATTGCATTTAACGCCGTAGGCAGTGGCACGATGGTAGAGAACCTCGAAGTCTATAGTGTTTACGATGACGGCATTGAGTTCTTTGGTGGCGCTGTAGATATTACTAACTATGTTGCCGTTTATGTGCGTGATGACTCCATCGATATTGATGAAGGCTACCGTGGCACTATCACTAATGCTCTGGTTATTCAGTCAGAGAACGATGGCAACCGCTGCGTTGAGTCTGACGGTATTGGCAGCTACTCAAGCAAAGACCAGGCAACTATTGATGACTTTATCGCTCGTGGACTGAACTCCCAGGCAACCATCAAAAACCTGACTTGCATTATCTCTGCCAACGAAAGCGGTACTCACGAAGAAGGCCAGGGCCTGCGCATTCGAGAAGCTCATTTCCCAACGATTCAAAACGCTATCGTAACTTCCTCGTACAGCGGTGACGAACTGTTGAGCGATGCGGACCACAATTGGTGTTTCCGACTGGATAACGAAGGCCAGCAGGCAGCTCAAGATGGCGACCTGGTTGTAGATGCTTCGATTATTGCCTGTCAGGACCTGAGCAAAGGTAATAGCTTGCCAAATGGTACTTCCACTGCTGATTGGTTAACTGCTGGTGGCAACTTGCTGCTTCAAACTGCCGAAGCTGGCGACGACCCTACAGCTGCATCCAACGCTGACCTGGTAATTCTTGATGGTTTCTACTCAGTACCAGCTGCAGATATGGTTGTAGGTACTGCCACAATCCCAACTCCTGTAGGTTCTGCCATTATCGGTGCGGTATCTGCTGACAATGATTGGACTGCTGGCTGGACCTATGGTCTGCACGAAGGAAACCGCGCTCAACCACTTTGGTTTGAATGAGGTTTTTGAGAATTACGCTTCTGGTAAAAAAAGGGTGTCCCACAGCGGCACCCTTTTCAACTCTCACCGCTTGCCAACATTATAGGTCTACAGATGACAGGTAAAATGAAATTATTAAGAACGCCCATAATCGCTGCCAGCTTGCTGGGTATGAGCGATTCTGTACTGGCGCAAATGAAAAGTATTGCAGATGAACCCGTTCTCGAGGAAGTGGTTGTCTTTGCCAAGCTTAAGAGTGCCGCTGACGATGTTATCGTAGAGCGACTCGAAACAGATGTAGTTGCAGATATTATTGATGCAGAAACCATAGGTCGCATTGGTGACTCTAATGTTGCGTCTGCCCTGCGCCGTGTGCCTGGTGTGACTCTGGTTGATGATAAATATGTCTTTATCCGCGGGTTGGGTGAGCGCTACTCCAACTCATTATTAAATGGTGCGGTTATTCCTTCGCCTGATCTCACCAGGAATGTTATTCCTCTGGATATTTTTCCTACCTCTATCTTGAAATCTATTGCGGTTAAAAAGAGCTATTCTGCGGAAATGCCAGCGGCCTTTAGTGGCGGTTTGATCGATATTCGTACTCGCAGTATTCCTGATCAGCTGCTGTTTTCTGTAGAGATAGGTACTAAGCAGAATATTGATACCCATGGTGATGTGCTGTCATACACAGGTGGCAGTGACGACAGCTTTGGTACTGACGATGGCTCAAGGGCTCTGTCGTCGGCACTTATGGCAGGAGTCGACCAGTACCGCGGTTCGCTGGGGTCGATTGATATTCTCAACAATATTCAACTGGGCGATGGTACTCAAA
>CAXAJC010000089.1:0-7621 GCA_963969005.1 uncultured Cellvibrionales bacterium
TTGACGACAGCGCCCATTCTCCATCTGCTGAAGAAACTCAGGCTCCGCTGTAGTGCGGCGGAACTGGTGTTAGACTGGTGGCAATTCTCGGCGTTGCTCCACAAGATCAACAAAATAATCAGCGTGAATATTTCCCGGTGTCAGCACCGCATGACTGGCCATAGGAAAGTACCCCCTGAGCCGCTCACCCACAGGGATATCAGCACAGGTAGACTCTGTTACACTGGCACAACCCCAAACCGGCACTATGCCCCAATTGTCTTGGGCCGGATAAAACTGCCAGTAACCAATGCTATCTCCAGTCACTGCATAACTGACGTTATTGGCGGTAAGACCAAACTTATCAATCGCCACCAGAACCTGGCCCTCAATCAACTCCGGCAGCTCAGTGGTGACTTGCTTGGTTTTGTTGATATCAGTGCGGTCTATCCACAGTGCGGCGCAATTGGTCATGGTTTCCCCCTCGTTTTTTTATAATAAAAATATTATGGCATTATGTATGACATAATAATACCCAAGAGCCTTGCACAAAGATACCAAACAGCCCGAAATTCATAAAAATCAGGTTTTCATCCAAATCGAATTTCTTAATCTATATCTTTAGGATTGGTTTGTTTTAGGGTGAGGAGACTAGCCATGAAAATACAGTGCAATTACAAGCGTTGCGCTTTTCTCGGTATATTCTTTTTTCTCGTGCTCTGCCTGCCCACTCAGGCCGGTATGCGTCTCTGATCCGAGAAAAAATTCGATAAAACTGTGCTCAAGATAGATCGCGATCTCAATAGAAAACGCTGGGAGGCTGGAATTAAACGCAACCAGTCTGTTATCGCTTGTCCATATGTATCGCAAGATGCTGATGAAAATTGACAATCGCACTTTCAAAATGACCAAAAGTGAAATGACTGTTGGCATTACTGTTTACAGATTCTTGAATGGCCCGGGCAGCCTCGCGATCTTCATTCTGTCCTGAATCGCCAACAAATAGAGCATCCCGCTTGGCGTCTTCCAGGGGAATTTCTTCTCCGTCGGCAGCTCGATTTACCATGCGATACAACACCCACCTTGAGCTAGTTGGGCTGAGAGGTTCAAGAATCGCCAAATTAGTATGCTTGGAGAGCACAGATACACTGGCAGTGGGAAAAAGCAGGTAGACTGAGGTCACCAGACCATCAATACAGCGCTTATCTGGCTCTACATCGCGCATCTTCTCAATGCGCCGAAAAGGAAATGTCACTCTGGAGTTAGGACCGTATGGCTCCACAAGATTGACGTTATCAAGGCCGTAGGGATAGAAGGTATCTTTGTGCAGAGACTTGATATGGTAGCCCTCCATAAGAGTCTCATTGAGTATCTTCCAATTGGCCTCATCGACAATATCCTCAGATTCGAACATTATTTGCTCTGGAGCAAAATAATCCAGACAATCGACCAGCATATCTTCAGTAATTTCGCCCTCCTGCATAACATAAACAATCCCACCCTTTTCCCGGGCACTGACTTCCACCAAACCATGCTCTTCCGGATCCACACCGGGAAACCCCTCCTGCCCCGGTATATGCCTGAGATTGCCTTCTAGGTTATAGGTCCAGGCATGGTACGGACAGATAAAAGCACGTGAGCAGCCACTACCCCGAGCCACCTGCATGCCCCGATGGCGACAGGCATTGATAAAGGCTCGCACCACACCATCAAGCCCGCGGCTGACCAGCAACGGCGTCCCTGCAGCCTTTCGGGCGATATAACTGCCCTTATCTGGCAGTGCCGCTGAAGGACAATAGGGAACAGGTGTTCGCTTTAGCATGGCTATCTCAGCGTTAAATCGCTCTTGGGAATAATAATGTTCCACCGGCTCCTGCCAGACTCGATCACCAAGATCTGTTGTCTGATTATCTATATGACTAAAGATTCGCTCGATAACATCGGAATCGCTGAGAAGCTGAGGTTTGGGAGTAGACTCTGTCATTGCATGGCCATTGATTTTTATTGTGGTGAACATAGTGTAATAGCTTGTTGATTACAAGATTAAATTGGGCAACCACCGATATAATGAATAAAACCATACAATCAGGGATAACTACCGCCATCCACTAATATGTTGTGCTTCTCGGTACAAATTCATAGAATCAGAAAGCATCTACAAAAATAACAATATCGGTACCGAAAATATGCTCGCCACCTACACAGATTATCTTAACCAATGGAGCAGTCGACACCCGGATCAGTTATGGCTGCGGGAGCGCAGTGGCGACAAAGTCACCGACTGGACCTGGTGCCAAGCCCATACTGAAATCAATGCCATGGCCTGCTGGTTTGAGTCTCGCTTTGCCGCCACCGGCCAATGTGTTGGTCTGTTATCACGCAACCGCGCCCATTGGTATTTTGCCGATCTGGGCGCCTGTGCTGCGGGCCATGTGGTAGTGCCAATATTTACTACTGCACCAGCAGAAACCGCTGAATATGTAATGAACTTTACTGAAATGAAGGTACTGTTTGTTGGCGAGACAGAGAACTGGGATCAGGTGCAGCATATATTGCCCGAGGGTATTCTACTTATCGCCCTGCCTGGGGTCGAATTGGCCCAGGAGCATCTGCGCTGGGAAGATCTGGTAGCCCCCTTTAGAGGCAGCATGCCCTCCTACCAGTGTCAGGCTGATGATCTGGTATCACTGGTATTTACCTCGGGAACCACAGGTGTACCCAAAGGGGTTATGCAAACCCATAGTTCAAACCTGATTCCAATTGCGCGATTTAGCAGCACCTTTTCAATGGCAGTGGGCGCAAAATTCTTTTCCTACCTGCCTCTGGCACATATTGCTGAGAGACAGCTGATCGAAGGCAGCTCTCTGGTCACTTGCGGTGAAGTCCACTTTAATGAAAACCTAACCACATTGCTGCGCGACCTGCCCCTCTGCCGACCAGCCTTTATGTTTGGTCCACCGCGAGTCTGGGAGCAACTGCAACAGGGTATTATTGCCCAGTTTGGCTCACAGGATGCGGTGGACGCCGCTCTTGAAGCCGACGCCGAAGGCGTGGGTAAAATGATTCGCGATAAACTTGGCCTAGATCAAGCCGACTATCTACTGACCGCCGCCGCGCCTACACCACCTGCTCTGATTCATTGGTTTGATCGTTTTGGCATCTGCCTGATGGAAGGCTTTGGACAAACCGAATGTATGGGGCCCATTGTGTCTCGCAAAGAGGAGCGGCGTATTGGTTCAATCGGCAAGCCAACTGAAGACGTTGAAGTCCGGGTATCGGATGAAGATGAACTGCTGGTCAAAGCCGCAGGCTGCTCACCAGGCTATTACAATATGCCGGAAAAAACCGCTGAGACCTTTATTGATGGATGGGTGCACACAGGGGACAAAGTGCGCATAGATGAAGATGGCTTTTACTATATTACCGGGCGAGTCAAAGATTATTTTAAGACCATTCAAGGTAAGTTTGTCGCCCCGACACCCATCGAAAATATCTTTACCGAAAACCCCTACACCGAACAGATATGCTTGCTGGGCAGAGGCTATTCAAAAACCGTAATGACCTCTGTACTCAGCGCTATAGCACTTGAGCAACCAAGAGAAGTGATAGAAGCCGCTCTGTTGGAAAGGGTTAAAGCGGTTAACACCGAAGTAGACAAGCACGCAAGAATTGGCGCCGTAATAATATCCTCCGAGCCCTGGTCTATCGAAAATAGAGTACTTACCCCGACAATGAAAATTCGCCGGGAGCGGGTGGAGGAACTATTTGGGGATAAGGCTCAAGAGCTGGCCCGAGAATCTGCTGAGACTGGGGAGATATTGCTGCACTGGATATAAATCTCCGGCAAATAAAAACCCCCACACGTGCGTGTAGTCTGTTTGAGGACGGCAGTGCCATCTTCGCGGGATGATTCGTCGCGGTGCGACTCACCCCTTCGGGGCCGCCCTAGAGGGCGTTCAAATTTGCTTCGCAAATTTAGTGAACCGGGCTTAAACTCACTCCCACTAATCTCCGGCAAATAAAAAACCCCCACACGTGCGTGTGCTATGTTTGAGGACGGCAGTGCCATCTTCGCGGGATGATTCGTCGCGGTGCGACTCACCCCTTCGGGGCCGCCCTAGAGGGCGTTCAAATTTGCTTCGCAAATTTAGTGAACCGGGCTTAAACTCACTCCCACTAATCTCCGGCAAATAAAAAACCCCCACACGTGCGTGTGGGGGTTTTTTATTTGGTGGAGCCTAGCGGGATCGAACCGCTGACCTCAACACTGCCAGTGTTGCGCTCTCCCAGCTGAGCTAAGGCCCCGAAACTATTTTAGGTACTGAGATAATCAAATCTCTGCAAACTTAACTTTTAATTTACTGCTCAGCTGTCACCAACTGCACCCGAGGGCATAAAAGCTAAGGCCCCAAAAAGGAAACGCGCATAATAGGGAGCAGCTCCTATCAAGTCAAGACTAATATCCCCAGAATCAGGGCTTTCAGCCCAGTTGCTGGTAGGCTTTTTCCATTTTCTTAAGTTTCTTTTTACCCACGCCGCCAAGCAGTTCTATGGCATGACGCAAACGGGCTCTGGACATATCGGCACCGAGCAAATTCATTGAGTCCATGACCGAAATCGAGGCGCTGCTGCCGGCGATGGCGATAAACAGTGGGGCCAAAAATAGCTTTAACTTAATGTCCATGGCATCAGCCACAGCTTTAAGGGCGTTAAAGATATTATCCCTGTTCCACTGCTGCACAGATTCCAGTCGCCACAGGGCGTATTGCAGTACTTCAAGAAGCTGATCTTCTTCCATCCCCGCAGACTTTAAATCCTCTGCACTAATCGGCAACATACCAGATACCAGATAACTACCCAGAGGCGCCAGATCGGAGAAGGTCTCCATACGCTGGCGGGCAAAGGGCAGAAAAGCCATTAATGTATCGCGGTTCAGAGCCCACTCCTGCAGGCGGTCGGCCAGCTGCTCGTCGCTAAGTTCATCGCGAATCCACATACCATTGAGCCAGCTGAGCTTCTCCACATCAAATACCGGACCACCCAGGGAGACGCGCTGAATATCAAAGGCCTCTAGCATTTCGCTGAGATTAAACTTCTCCCGCTCATCGGGCATAGACCAGCCCATGCGGCCCAGATAGTTAAGCAACGCCTCCGGCAGATAGCCCATGCGCTGGTAATACAGAATGCTGGTGGGGTTCTTGCGTTTAGACAGTTTGCTCTTATCCACATTGCGCAGCAATGGCAGGTGGCAGAATACTGGCGCATCCCAGCCAAAGTACTGATACAGCAAAATATGCTTGGGCGCTGAGTTAATCCACTCCTCACCGCGAATCACATGGCTGATTTCCATTAAATAGTCATCCACCACATTGGCTAGGTGATAGGTTGGCATGCCATCAGCTTTAAGCAGAATCTGCAGGTCGATCTGAGCCCAATCAATGCTGATCTCGCCACGCAGCATATCGTTAAAGGTGCACTGCCCTTCTCTGGGTACCTGCATGCGCACCACATGGGACTCGCCTTTGGCTACCCTAGCAGCGACCTCTTCTTCGCTAAGGTGCATACAATGGCCGTCATAACCCAGCTGCTGTTTATTTTCCATCTGGGTGGCGCGCAACTCATCAAGGCGCTCTGCAGTACAGAAGCAACGAAAGGCATGACCGCTATCCAAGAGCTTGTTAGCATGCTCGCGATAAATGTCTGAGCGCTCACTCTGGCGATAAGGGCCTTTGCTGCCACCATTATCTGGACCTTCATCCCAGTCCAGCCCAAGCCAGTGCAGCGCATCTAATATGGCTTTCTCCGATTCCGGAGTAGACCGAGCCTGATCTGTATCTTCAATGCGCAGTAAAAACTGGCCGCCCTGACTATGGGCAAAGGCCATATTGAACAGAGCCACATAGGCAGTGCCAACATGGGGGTCGCCGGTGGGCGATGGAGCGATGCGGGTACGAACGGTCATTGAGCAATCCATAAATTATCAAGGCGTACATTATACGGCTCACATTCCTGCCCTGCGACAACAACTTATTCGTGATTACTGCTACTGAACTGTGGCCCAGCCGACAGACTGCCTGCAAACCCCTATACCCTAATCTGAAATTTTATTATTTTTTATTTAAATCAATAAGTTGAAGCCAATATCAACAATCAACTCAAGGGGAAGATAATACCTGAATCTGCACGCAAACTATTTTTTATCAGCCGTGTCAGATTGTTCTGGTGCTTTGCTCAATGCTTGCAAGCTCAGCCTTGTCAAAACAATCCTCCTACTTGAGCCAGTCCATGTCGTTAGAAGTGCAAAACAAATATGACAAACAGTCCAATAAACTACAGCCCGTCAATTATCGAATACAGTTACCAGATGATTTTGGCCTACTACCAGTTCCCGGATCAGGAGCCCCTGCCTCTCGATAATATTGAAAACCAAATTAGGCCCGCCTCCGCCAGCGAAGGTGTTAGGCCTCTTTATTGCCTTCGCTCAAAGGATATTTTGTTGATTCATTCAGCCATAAAAGTGGGCCTGGACCTGCACTCCAATCTCGGCCGCCGAGTCTTCCAGACAATGATATAAATTTGTCAGCAAAATGCAGTCTGTGCATTATAAACACAGTGAAATAACCCTTTTGGTATAGCAGCCATAGCCAAATACCATGGTAAAAACTCTCTCTAGGCCCCTAAAACACTTGGTCATATCATTTAAGCATGTTTTAATTTCGCCGCATAACGAAATCGCTATGAGGTGCCTTATTCCTGCCGTAAAGATCAGTGAAAATGGCGCTATTAATAGTAACCACTAAGGCCATTAAAGGAGAATATCATGTCCAAGCAGGAAAGAATTTTTGTCGTCGTCAACCCGACCATAGAAGAACATGTGGCCCTGGATCGAGCAATTATTACCGCCAAACTGCTCACACCCAGCCCCACAATCTGTGCATTTGTCGCCATAGACTCTGACACGGTTGACAGCGATGTCAGCAATGACAAGATCAGTCGCAATACCGACTGGTTTGAAGAGCAGATTCACGCCCCGCTCAGAGCAGCTGGTCTGGAATATAAGATTGAAGTGTCCTGGTGCAATAACTGGCAGAAAGCAATTATGCGTTCAGCTGAGAAATTTGGCGCTACTCGCATTTTGATCCGTGCGGGCAAGCCCAAAACTCCGAGTCGCTTTAGCTTTGCCGAGTCCAAGTGGAAGCTGCTTAAAGGCGCTACCTGCCCCGTATTGATCGTCCGTGACGGCGCCGCAGAGCAGCGTAAAGTTGTGCTTGCTGCGGTTAACTTTCAGGCCTCGAGAGATCACCAGCAACAGCTTAATGCCAACATCCTCGCCCGCGGCCGTGCTCTGGCCGAGAGCTATGATGCCGAGTTTCATGTGGTCAATGCCTATATAGACTCCATGCACTACCCGGACCGCGGTCGTCTGGCCAAGGAAACCGGCCTGGATTCAAAACATATCCATGTGTTGCAGGGATACACGGATGAGGCCGTTGCCAAGGCGGCGAAAGACCTCAGCGCTGATGTTGTAGTGATTGGTACTCTGGGTCAGACCGGCCAGGCCAAAACCAGACGAGGCAACACCGCAGAGCGTGTAATTTCTGCAGTCGATGTTGATGTGGTTGTGGTTAACTCTGAGTATGAA
>CAXAJC010000090.1:0-7563 GCA_963969005.1 uncultured Cellvibrionales bacterium
GCTCTATCCCTTTTTTATCTGAGACTGGGTGAGTCAGTCTTCAGCAATATCAAAATCTTTTTGCGGCCAGGCGTTATATACCGCCTTGACCAATGTGGCCAGAGGAATGGCAAAGAACACGCCCCAGAAGCCCCAGATTCCGCCGAACAGCAGTACCGCTATAATGATTGCCACCGGGTGCAAATTGACCACCTCAGAAAACAGCAGCGGCACCAATAGATTGCCATCGAGAAACTGGATAAATCCATAGACCATAAATAACCAGAAAAAGTCTAAACCCCAGCCCCATTGCATATAGCCAACCAGCAGTACCGGCAGGGTTACCACAGTGGCACCAATATAGGGGATCAAGACAGATAGCCCGACCAGCAGGGCCAATAGCACCGCATAATTTAGGCCAAGAATCAAAAATGCAATCAGCGAGGTGACCCCTACAATCAGAATTTCAATAGCTTTGCCGCGCACATAGTTAGCAAACTGGACATCCATCTCCGACCAGATAGCTATCATTGCACCCCGCTCCTTTGGCAGCAGGCTAGTGAGAAAGCCTACCAGCAGATCCTTGTCCTTGAGCATAAAGAACACCAACAATGGCACCAGTAGCAGATAGATCATCAGACCAAATATGCCCGGGAAACTGCTGATGGACAGGGACAAAATCTGCTCTGCTAAATTGGCCAGTTCACCGGACACTCTGGTAGTAATAATCTGGAACTGCTCCGGGCTGATATATTCAGCGTAGGTTTCCGGCAAGGTCACCAGCAGATCCCGCAGCCTGCCGATCATATTGGGCAGCTCAGCGACCAGCAGAGATGTCTGCCGCCCGACAATAGGTATCAGTACTGTGAGTACTGATATAAACAGCATAATAAACAACATATAGGCGCCAATAATGGCGGCAATCTCAGAGACACCCCGACGGCGCATCGTATTGACCACACCCTGCAACAAAAACGCAATTACCAGTGCCGCAAACACCGGACCAAGCACCACTCCCAGAGTCGCGAATACGACTAGTGATACCACCAGAATCGCCAGCAGCAACACCGCTTCTTCACTGCTGAAATACTGATCCAACCATCTCTGTAACACCTGCTTCATGCAAACTCCTGCGCTGTTTTAACTGTGCCTAGAATCCGGTAGTTTATTACCTGAGTCAACCGGCGTTAAGTATAAAGCGTTTAACAAAACTATCCGACATTAAACTTCCAGGTATTTGAATTGTCGAAATGGACAGGTTTATTAGTTACAGTACAGCGATCCATTACATAGTTGACCACAAGCCATTTTGAATATTCGATCCCTCCAGCTAAAACGTGCCAATCCTGCCTTTGTTGTGAAACTGGCGCTGGTCAATCTGATGCTCTGTCTCGGGCTATCCCTGACCAGTCCACAGGCACTGGCCAATGAAATCAAGTTGCCAAGACTGGGGGATACAGTATCGGGCATCGTCTCCAAACGTCAGGAATACGAACTTGGCAGAACCTGGCTAAAGGCTTTTCGCAGTCGGGTTCGCGAACATGATGATCCCTTAATGCAGCAATATTTGGAGCAGCTGCTCTATGATCTGGCCACCTACAGCGACCTTGAGGATCCACGCCTCGAGCTGGTTATTGTCAACAATGCATCCATGAATGCCTTTGCCGTGCCCGGTGGTGTGGTGGGCTTTCATACAGGGGTTTTTGCCTTTGCAGAAAACGAAGACCAGATGGCGTCAGTGCTCGCCCATGAACTGGCCCACCTCAGTCAGCGCCATTTTGCCCGCGGCCTGGAAGCTCAGCGAGCCTCATCAATGGTCACATTGGCGGGCCTGCTGGGAAGTCTGGTACTGGCAGCAACCGCTGGCGGTGATGCTGGTATGGCGGCCATCACAGCGACTCAGGCCCTGGCCATGGACAGTCGACTGCGTTACAGCAGATCCAATGAACAGGAAGCCGACCGCATAGGTCTGAAAACTATGGAGCGGGCCAATCGCAACCCAGGTGCCGTGGCCGAAATGTTTGAGACTCTGTTGCGCGCCACCAGATACAGCGGCAGCCGCCCACCGGAATTTTTATTGACCCACCCGGTCACCGAGCGCCGTGTTGCCGACGCCCGAGGTCGAGCCATGGCTACCTCAATGCGTCAGTATGCAGAGAATCCAGAGTTTTACTTGATGCAATCAAGGGCAATGCTGGCCCTGCGCACAGACACCAATAAGGCGATCCGCGAGTTTCAGGCTCAACTGGACAATAATATTCACCGTCCTGAGGCAGTGAAATATGGACTCGCACTGGCCCACACCAGAGCTGGAAACTATAGGCAGGCCCGGGGGCTGTTAGCTGAGCTTATCAGCAGTGACCCATCACAGCTGAACTTTCACCATGCAGATATAGAGCTATCTATTGCTCAGCAGCAGTATCCCCAGGCACTGACCAAGCTGGATGCGTTACTGCGTATCAGTCCCAGTAACTATCCATTGATCAGGCTTAAATCCGAGGCTCTGTGGCAGGCTCATCGCTATGAGCAGGCCAGCGATGTATTGACTGACCTTAGCAGAATCAGGCCAGACGATCCTATGGTCTGGTATCAGCTGGCGGAAGTGCGTGGTTTAGCGGGGAATATTTCCGGAGTACATCAGGCTCGGGCAGAATACTTTATTCTGGTAGGTGCCTTTGACCGGGCGCGCAAACAGCTCAGCCTGGCCATAAAGCTTGTCGCTGCCGACTTTAAGCGCTCAGCAATTATTCGCCAGCGGCTAGTTGATATCGCTGATATGGAAGAGAGAATCGAGAGGTTATAGCCCTAAGCGGATTAATAGCCCTAAGCGGATTGATAGCCCTAAGCGGATTGATAGCCCTAAGCGGATTGATAGCCCTAAGCGGTTTATAGCCCTAAGCGACCAGAAGTTACTAGCTAAGCGTCCTGCACCTTAAAATTCATCATACGCTCCAGAGAAGTAAATGCCTGGGCGCCAATATCGGCATCCACTTCAATCTCATTACTGCCCTGCTTCAGACAGTCGCGCAAATTCTGCAGGCTATTCATGCCCATCCAGGGGCAGTTAGCGCAGCTGCGACAGCTGGCACCGCTGCCTCCCGTGGGCGCAATCAGTAGCTGTTTATCCGGCACTGCCTGTTGCATCTTGTAGAAAATACCCTGATCTGTCGCCACAATCATCTGCTGATAAGGCAGCTTTTGCGCCGCAGCAATAAGCTGGGAGGTTGATCCCACCACATCCGCAATATCAACCACAGATTCAGGGGATTCCGGGTGCACTAGCACGGCAGCTTGCGGATACACTTTCTTTAAATCCAAAATGCCTTGAGCCTTAAATTCTTCATGGACAATGCAGCTACCATCCCACATCAGCATATCTGCGCCAGTATTCTTCTGCACATAGCCACCGAGATATTTGTCCGGCGCCCAGAGTATTTTCTCGCCCAGGGCATCCAGATGGTCAACCACCTGCAGAGCAATACTCGAGGTTACCACCCAGTCGGCTCGGGCTTTAACAGCAGCGGAGGTATTGGCATAGACCACCACAGTACGATCCGGGTGTTGATCACAGAAGCGGGCAAACTCATCAGCCGGACAACCCACATCAAGGGAACAGGTAGCCTCTAAGGTCGGCATCAGTACTTGTTTGTTGGGGGTCAGGATCTTGGCGGTTTCGCCCATAAACTTAACCCCGGCAACCACCAATGTGTCAGCGGTGTGGCTATTGCCAAACCGGGCCATATCTAATGAGTCGGAAACTACGCCCCCGGTCTCTTCAGCCAGTGCCTGAATCAGGGGGTCAGTATAATAATGGGCAATAATGACAGCATTTTTTTCAATCAGCAGAGACTTTATCTCGTCCTGCAATGCAACAGCATCAGCGGCATCAATAGATGTCTCAACTGGCACCAGATCCAAATATTGCTCCACCAGTTTTTGATGGTCCGGATTGTCGGCGACGTTATTGTTTTGCTGTTGGTTGTCCATACTAGAACCTGCGGCTACATTCCTGATAGCCAGTACACTACGGCGGTCATAACAATTAGTAGCACAGCAACAACGGCAATAGCATCCGCTTTAGAATCGCCACTATTATCTTGTTCGGGTATATTGCTCATAAATAGCCTCTGTATATTAAAGTATAGCCACTGCAATGCTTGAACGGCGCAGAATATTGGCTTCAAATTTTGAGGCGGCATTCTAACAACCTAATTCTCGACTGTCGCCCTTTCCAATATCCCGGATAAACAGAAAAGCCTATTCAAATACAAATCCGCCGGGGCAAGGCCCTTATTCCATTACTATATCGGCATATAGGTAAATAATAATTTAAAAGAATAACCACTACCGCTATCATTACGCCCCCAAATAGAAGTCCAGAGATTCAGCCCATATCTATGTATAGATACGACCAATACGACCAGACAATTGTTGATGAGCGCGTTGCTCAATATCGTGACCAGACTCAGCGCTACCTCGCAGGTACCATCAGTGAAGAAGAATTCCTTCCCCTGCGGTTGCAAAATGGACTCTATGTCCAGCGCCTCGCCCCTATGTTACGGATCGCCGTACCCTATGGCCTGCTATCCAGCCACCAGCTTCGTAAGCTGGCCCATATTTCTCGCAAATATGACAAAGGCTATGTGCACTTTACCACTAGGCAGAATATCCAGCTCAACTGGCCCCTGCTGGAAGAAGTGCCGGATATTCTGGCCGAACTGGCCTCGGTTGAAATGCATGCCATCCAAACCAGCGGCAACTGCATTCGCAACACCACCACTGATCAATATGCAGGCGTCGCTGCAGATGAGATTGAAGATCCAAGGCCCTGGTGTGAAATTATCAGACAATGGTCAACCCTGCATCCAGAATTCGCTTTTTTGCCACGCAAGTTCAAAATAGCTGTATGTGGCTCGGAAGAAGATCGCGCCGCATTTTTGCTCCATGATATTGGTATCCAACTGGTGACCAACGATCAAGGTGAATCTGGTTTCCATATTTTTGTCGGTGGAGGTCTGGGTCGAACTCCGGTGATTGCCTCTTCCATTCGAGAGTTCTTACCCAGGGAGCACCTGCTAACCTATCTGGATGCCATCCTGCGGGTTTACAATCGCTACGGCAACCGTGATAACAAGTACAAAGCGCGAATTAAAATACTGGTAAGAGCCTGGACCGCTGAGATTTTTGCCGAGCGCGTAGAGTCAGAATGGGCTCATTTAAAAGATGGCCCGGCCACCTTGACCGGTGACGAGATTGAGCGCATGAAAAGCTTCTTCACCATGCCCGATTACAAAACAGTGGATGCCGATACCTTGGACTCAGAGTTACAGCAGACCGCTGAGCACAATAAAGCCTTTGCCCGCTGGCTTGATCGCAATACCAGAACCCAAAAGCAAGCCGGCTACAGATCTGTCAGCCTGTCATTAAAGCCCGCAGGCGTGGCCCCGGGGGATGTGACTGACCAGCAGTTGGAAACTATTGCCGATCTTGCCGACCGCTTCTCCTTTGGCGAACTGCGCTCCACACACAATCAGAATATTGTGCTGACCGATGTGCTGGTATCTGAACTCTTTGAACTCTGGGAACTGGCCCGAGCCGCAGGACTGGCAACTCCAAATATAGGTACTATCAACGATATGATCTGCTGTCCTGGCGGCGATTACTGCTCCCTGGCCAATGCCAAATCCATACCAGTGGCCGAGGCCATTCAGCGCAAGTTTGATGATCTGGATTATGTCTATGACCTGGGTGATCTGGAGCTTAATATCTCCGGCTGCATGAATGCCTGTGGCCATCATCATATTGGCCATATCGGGATTCTCGGCGTGGATAAGAAGGGCGAGGAATGGTACCAGATTCAAATTGGCGGCAGCGCCAGTAAAGATGCCGCTCTGGCCAAAGTCCTGGGCCCCTCTCTCTCCAGAGAGGCAGTGACCGACAGCATAGAAAAACTACTGGATGTCTATGTTGAAAACCGCCTTGAAGGGGAAACATTTTTAGCCGCGTATCAGCGCATTGGCATCGATAAATTCAAGGAGCGAGTGTATGCCCCAACTGCTTAAAGACAACCAGGTAATAGACAATACCTGGCAGCTGCTCGAGGCCGATCAAGACACTTTGCCAAGCGGTGATATTCTGGTGCCATTATCAATGTGGCAAAACAAGCAGTCAGTGCTGGAAAAGCACAGTGGCGCTGTCGGACTCTGGATCGACGGCAATGAAGAGGTTGAAGCCTTAGCAGATTTAATCGCCACAGTTCCATTAATCGCCATCAACTTCCCCAAATTTGTCGATGGCCGCGGTTTTTCCGTCGCCCGCCTGCTGCGGGATCGCTATAATTTTAAAGGAGAGTTGCGCGCCGTGGGACAGATCATTCGGGATCAGCTATTCTTACTCAAGCGGTGCGGGTTTAATGCCTTTGAGTTTGACTCAGAGATTGATCTGGATGACGCTGCAAAATCACTGGCAGATTTCTCCGATGCATACCAGGTCGCCGCAGATCAACCAGAGCCATTATTTAAAAGACGCTAAAGGTCGTTTTCAGGGACCTTGCAGGCACATGCAAGTAGGCAGGTAAAATGGATCATCATGTTATCCAAATTTTTTTTCTGATCTTTAGCGGCGGCGCGGTGCTGGCTTCACTGGCACTGTTTACCCGCCAACCGCTGCTAGTCGCCTATATTGCTCTGGGCGCCACCATGGGTCCCCATGGCCTCGGCTGGGTAACAGATGTAGATCTTATCGGCCAGATTGCCAGCATTGGTATTATCTTCCTGTTATTTCTGCTGGGGCTTGATATGCAACCCCAGGCTCTGTGGCGAGTACTGCGACAAGTAACTCACATCACATTAATTAGCTCAATCCTATTTGCCGCTGTGGGTTTTTCGATTGCTTACCAGTTTAATTTCAGCTTTGTCGAATGTCTGATTATCGGTGTTTCAATGATGTTCTCCAGCACCATTATCGGCATCAAATTACTGCCTACCACCGCCTTGCACCATAAGCATTCCGGCGAGCTTATGATTGGTATGCTGCTGATGCAGGATTTTCTAGCTATCTTTGTACTGCTATTGCTTATCTCCGATGTATCAGGCAGTACAGGCCTGATGCACTTTGGTCGCAGCCTGATTGCCCTGCCTCTGCTAATCGGTGGCTCCGTAGTTGTGGTCCGCTATCTGTTGCAACCACTGTTTGCGCGCTTTGATCGCATCGGTGAATATATCTTCTTGCTGGCTATTGGCTGGTGTCTCGGGGTTGCAGAACTGGCGGAAGTTATTGGGCTGTCTCGGGAAATTGGCGCCTTTATTGCCGGCATTTCTATAGCCACTAGCCCTATTGCGCAATATATAGCACTCAATCTAAAGCCATTGCGGGACTTTTTCCTGATATTGTTTTTCTTCTCCCTGGGAGGCGGCTTCGATCTATCATTGATTCCACATATTATTGTGCCAGCGCTGATACTGGCTGGAATTATGCTGACGGTAAAACCACTGGTCTATCGCTATCTGCTCAGGGCCCAGAGTGAAACTAATAAGCTGTCCTGGGATATTGGCTTTAGACCTGTCTCTTATAACCATCTGACGC
>CAXAJC010000091.1:0-7535 GCA_963969005.1 uncultured Cellvibrionales bacterium
CGGTGAGAATACTGCAGGGGTGGCAGCACTGGAGGCATCGCTGGCGGAGCAAGGCATAGGTTCAGGCAAAGTGATGATGACCTTTGCAGTGACCGGCAGCCAAAAACAATGTGACTTTAATAGCATCGCTGCTCTGGACATCTGTGCCAACCATGGCGCTGTGGCAGATCAATCTGGGCTTGGTGATAACTGGTCCCATGGTCGTTTTCGCGCGCCCTATGTCCGCGATCCCCTAGGCTCCGCTGGCTACGCAGTGGATACCATGGAGACTGCGGTTGACTGGTCCCGAGTGACAGAGTCGATGGAGAAGATTGAACAGGCCATTCGCACAGGTCTGGAGGATGAGGGAGAACAGGTGCATGCCTATACCCATCTCAGCCATGTCTACGGCCAGGGTTCCAGTATCTATACAACCTATGTCTATCGCTTTGGCGACAGTTACCAGCAGGCCCTGCAGCGCTGGCATAAACTTAAGGCAGCAGGTGCGCAACAGATTGTTGCCTGTGGCGGCACCATCAGTCATCAGCACGGGGTGGGTACAGACCATCGTCAGTATCTACCAGCAGAAAAAGGTGAGCTGGGCATTGCGGCGATCAACAACCTATTTGAGTTGTTCGACCCCAGGGGACAGATGAATCCTGGCAAACTTTTACCTGATACAGAGTAAACCTATGGATAAGACAACTCCGCGAAACACCTTGCTGGCAGAAATGCGCGAAGGAAAATCCCTGCAATGGGATATCATTATTGTTGGCGGCGGTATTACCGGTGCCGGTGTACTGCGCGAGGCCGTGCGTCGTGGCTACCGGGCTCTGTTAATTGAACAGCAGGACTTTTCCTGGGGCACCTCCAGCCGCTCATCGAAAATGGTCCATGGCGGGCTGCGCTATCTTGCTTCAGGTGATATCAAACTGACCAAACATTCTCTACAGGAGCGCGAGCGACTGCTGCAAGAAGCCCCGGGGTTGGTAGACCGCATTGCCTTTTATTTTGCACTGGGCAAAGGTAACTTTCCCGGCCGTTTTGCCCTGACCGTTATTCTCACTATCTATGACTTTCTGGCCCGCATTCGCGATCATCGCTACTGCAACAATAGCGTTCTGAAAACTCGTTTCCCCGGTGTGGATACCAGTAATCTAAAAGGTGCCTGCTATTACACTGACGCTATGGTAGATGACTCCAGATTGGTACTGCGGGTACTGCAGGAGAGTATTGCCGAAGGTGGACAGGCACTTAACTACTGCAAAGTCAGCAAGCTGTTAATCGAAGATAACAAGGTGGCTGGAGTGACCATGGATAGCGGTCAGGCCGAGAGTATAGACCTGCGCGCCCCAGTGGTGATCAATGCCACAGGCGCTTGGGCAGACCGGCTCCGCAAGGAGTTAAACCCGGAAACCCGTGTGCGTCCTCTGCGCGGCAGCCATCTTATTATTCCCAGGCATCTATGCCCGCTGGTTGATGTGTTAACCACATTACATCCCCAAGATAAGCGCGGCGTCTATGTGTACCCTTGGGAGGGTACCACAGTTATAGGCACCACAGATCTGGATCATGATGAGGACCTGGATATTGAAGCCAGTATCTCTGAGTCAGAAATCCAATATCTGATCGAGGCTTACAATACAGTGTTTCCGAAGGCCCCTATCTCCAACAAAGATATTATTTCAACCTGGGCCGGAGTGCGCCCGGTTATCGGCTCTGAAGGTGCCAGGGACCCCTCAAAGGAGCGCCGCGATCATGCTACTTGGTCCGACAATGGCCTGATTACTGTGAGTGGCGGCAAGCTGACAACCTTTAGATTGATTGCTCTGGATGCTCTGGAAGCAGCACAAAGCAAACTGCCACCGGCTAAAATATTTGCTGATGACCGCGTTTTTACAGCGCCAGATACCAGTGCTGAGTCCTTAAGCCCGGCTAACCCCCAATGGGGTCAGCGCATGCTGGGCCGCTATGGCAGTGCAGCGAAAACCCTTTTGGCCGATGCCAGTGAAACCAAGCGCCAGCCAATAGGTGATACAGAATTCTGTCTGGCGGAATGCCGCTGGGCCGCGCGCCATGAATCTGTTCAGCATCTGGATGATTTGCTGCTGCGGCGCACCAGACTGGGCATGTGTCTGGCCAATGGTGGTGAAGAAATATTCCCTGCGCTGGAGGATATCTGTCGAGCCGAACTGGGCTGGAATACCCAGCAATGGCAGGATGAATTAAAACGTTACCAGGATATTTGGCAGCGTTTTTATTATTCCCCCCAATAAATAACCAACAAAATAATAATAACAATGGTGGCGGCGATGACTAAACCCTCATATTTTCTTGCGATAGATAACGGCACTCAGAGTATTCGCGCCATGATCTTTGATCAACAAGGCACGCTGGTGGCCAAAAGCAAAGTGGATATAGAGCCTTATTTTGCCGACCAGCCGGGCTGGGCTGAACAAGAAGCGGAGTATTTCTGGTCATCTCTGTGCAAGGCCTGCAACCAACTCTGGCCAATGCTCGACTTTCCCAGGGAGGATATTAAAGCTGTCTCCATCACTACCCAGCGCGCAACCGCCGTGGCCATGGGAGCAGACCATAAACCAGTGCGCCCCGCCATCAGCTGGCTCGACCAGCGCGCCGTTGAGACAAAACCTGAACTGGGGGCCTTTGAATCAGCCTTGATGACCCTGGTAAAAGCTAAAAGCTTTGTCGATATGGTCCATCAACAGGCCGAAGCAAACTGGATAGCCCAGGAACAGCCACAACTCTGGCAGCAAGTGGATAAATTTTTGCTGCTGTCCGGCTATCAGAGTTTCAGGCTGACGGGGCAGTACACAGATGCCGTGGCCAGTCAGGTGGGCTATATCCCATTTGATTTTAAGACCCTCGGGTGGGCCAGTAAAAATGACTGGAAATGGCGCGCAGTGTGCATTACCCCGGAGATGCTGCCCGAGCTAAAGCCTGCTGGAGAAGCTCTGGGTCATATCTGCCAGGCGGCCGCAGATGAGTCAGGGATCCCCCCCGGTTTACCATTGATCGCCAGCGGCTCGGACAAGGCCTGTGAAGTTCTGGGTACCGGTTGCCTGAATGCAGAAACCGGCAGCCTCAGCTATGGCACCATGGCTACGTTAAATATTACCAGCGACAAATATCTCGAAGCCATTGCCTATCACCCAGCCTATCCAGGTGTTGTGCCGGATTCTTACAATGTAGAGATGATGGTTGAACGCGGGTACTGGATGGTCAGCTGGTTTAAACAGGAATTTGGTCTCCATGAGCAAACCATTGCCGATAGAACTGGTGTTGCGCCAGAGACTCTGTTTGATGAACTGTTAGAGGCTGTGCCCGCAGGCTCAATGGGTCTCACCTTGCAGCCCTACTGGGGCGGAGGCACCAACCATGCAGGGCCGGAGGCCAAAGGTGCTATTGTCGGTTTTACCGATGTCCATACCAGAGCCCACCTCTACCGTGCGATGATCGAAGGTCTGACCTATGCACTGCGCGAGGGCAAAGAGCTATTGGAAAAACGCAGTGGCACAGCGCTCAAGCGACTAGTTATTTCAGGCGGCGGTTCTCAGAGTGACCAGGTGATGCAAATCACCGCTGATATATTTGGCATGACCGTAGAGCGCCCGCACACTTACGAGACCTCTGGACTTGGCGCTGCCATAGCAGCAGCCGTGGGCACCGGAGTGTATAAAGATTTTCCAACTGCAGTGGCACAGATGAGTCATGTTGCAGACCGCTTTGAACCCCAGCCCGCCAATCAGGCCATTTATCAGGCCCTATACAATGATGTGTATAAAAAAATGTACCGCCATCTTAAGCCGACCTATAAAGCCATTCGCGCAATAACCGGCTACCCAGCCTGAATTTTATCTGCCCATAAAAATGACACAGCTAATTGCTTACGCTCTAGAGTTTATTGCTTTATAAAATCTTGCTCTATACTGCAGTTTTACTACATCGCGGCTGTACATTTTATAGGAGTTTTTTTGTCCGGTAGTAATACTGTTTTTTTTAATTACGTTGGCAGAAATATAATTTTGCAGTGGTTAATTATTATCCCCATCTCAAAGCAAACTGTGAACAACCATCGGGTTCCAGTTAGCGATGGGGATAAAATAAACGTGATAGTCAGACTAAAAGATTCTCTCGATGGCAATGCTGCAATGTGGCATCCAGTGCCACGGCCACTATTGCCATCATTTCATCAATCTGTTCATTGCTAATAATCAGTGGCGGACAGAAGCCCAGACTGGAACCGGCCACAGCACGAATTAACAGCCCATTGTCCTGAGCCATCTTTTGCGCATGGCCTCCAACCATCCCTCCCACAAAGGGCTCTCCGGTTTGTTTATTGGCGACCAACTCAATCGCGCCGAGTAAACCACGGCCCCGAACTTCGCCAACCAGAGGATGGTCGGCAAATTCGGCCAGACGCTTTTGCAGATACTCACCAGTGACTGCAGCTTTATCAAAGATTTGATCGCGCTGGAATATTTCCTGAGTTTTTAATGCTACTGCGCAGGCCACGGGATGGCCGGAATAGGTGTAGCCATGGCCAAAGGCACCAGCACTGGCAGTCTGATCAATCATGGCGTCGTAGACATCGCGACGGATTGCCGATGCACTGATTGGCATATAGGCCGAGGACAGCTGCTTGGCAAAGGTCATCATATCCGGGGAATCAATGCCCATGGTGGTGCAACCAAAATCATTGCCTGTGCGGCCAAAACCGGTAATCACCTCATCGGCCCAGAACATAATATCGTACTTATTGAGTACTGCCTGAACCTTTTGGTAGTAACCCTGCGGCGGCACAATAACGCCGCTGGCACCGGTGATGGGTTCGGCAATAAAGGCGGCTATGGTGTCGGGCCCCTCGCGAATAATCATGGATTCCAGATTGCCCACAATGCGGTCAACAAATTCTGTCTCCGATTCTTGCCCCTGTTTGCCACGGTAATAATGGGGATGGTCGGCGCGCAAAATACCCAGCGCGTCTACCGGCAGATCAAAATGGTTCTGGGTCACCGGCAGACCAGTCAAAGAGGCTGCGGCCACGGTTACGCCATGATAGGAGCGCTCTCGGGCAATAATTTTGCGACGCTCTGGATTACCTATGGCTTCATGGTAGTAGCGCAGTAATTTGATATGGGTATCGTTGGCGTCGCTGCCGGAGTTACCAAAAGACAGTACCGCATCATCCATTGGAATCATCTCGGCCAGCTTGTCCGCCAGATCAATAGCTACCTGATGGGTTTTGCCACCAAACATATGACTAAAAGTCAGCTTGCTCATTTGCTCGGTGGAGGTATCGATCAGCTCCTGATTGCCATAACCCAGAGCTGTACACCAGAGGCCAGCCATGCCCTCAAGATATTTATTACCCTCTTTATCCCAAACATAGCAGCCCTCACCCCGCTCGATGATAATCTGTTCAATGGCTTTAAAATTGGTTGTTGGGTAAATTAAATGGTTCATAGCACTACTCGTTTATTCATTCATTCTTAATATAGACCAAAAACTTACGGGCTATCTATTGATTAGCCATCTATGCCACCCAGACAGATATATTTAATATCGAGATAATCATCAAGGCCATATTTCGATCCTTCGCGACCACCACCAGATTCTTTAACACCACCAAAAGGCGCCATCTCATTGGAGATAATGCCTTCATTAACACCGACAATGCCGTATTCAAGTTGTTCGGCAACACGGTACACCCGGCCAATATCTCTGGAATAGAAATAGGCGGCCAGGCCAAACTCTGTATCATTGGCCATCTGCACCACTTCTTCTTCAGTTTCAAATTTAAATAATGGTGCTACCGGACCAAAAATCTCTTCCGAAAACACGCGCATACCCCTGGTCACACCAGTCAAAATGGTTGGGTTAACAAAGGACCCACCCAGCTCACTGGGACCACCGCCGAGAGTCACCGATGCTCCCTTAGCCACAGCATCATCAATAAACTCACAGACGCCGGTGGCCGCTTGCTCGTCGATAAGCGGACCCACCGTCACTCCTTCATCTGCACCATTACCCAACACCAACTCTGAAGCCGCCTGCTTAAGTTTGGCGGCGAATTCATCGTAGATCCCAGCCTGAACAATAATACGATTGGAACAGACACAGGTCTGCCCGGCATTGCGATATTTGGAAACCATGGCACCCTGCACCGCCGCATCTATATCCGCATCATCAAATACAATAAATGGCGCATTGCCCCCCAGCTCCATGGAAGTTCGCTTTACGGTTGCAGCGCATTCCGCCATTAACTGCTTACCAACCGGAGTTGATCCAGTAAATGTAACTTTGCGCACAATCGGGTTGCTGGTAAGTTCAGCACCAATCTCCCCGGTGCGGCCTGTGACCATATTGACCAAGCCTTTAGGAAATCCGGCTCGTTCGGCCAGCTCCATCAGTGCCAGTGCTGACAATGGAGTCGCATTGGCGGGCTTGCACACCACGGCACAACCAGCGGCAATAGCCGGGGCAATTTTGCGTGTCAGCATGGCATTGGGGAAATTCCAAGGGGTAATGCAGGCCACTACACCCACTGGCTGCTTGATCACCATAATGCGCTTGTCATTGGAGGGCTGGGGAATAATATCCCCATAGACGCGCTTGGACTCTTCACTAAACCACTCGGCATAGTTAGCGCCATAGGCAATTTCGCCCCGGGCTTCTGCCAATGGCTTGCCCTGCTCTGCGGTCAGTAGCTGGGCTAGATCTTCCTGGTTTTCCATCATCAGATTAAACCAGCTGCGCAACACTGTGGCGCGCTCTTTGGCTGTGGTCTTGGCCCAGGCCTTTTGCGCTGTTTCCGCTGCCTCAATCATGCGGCGGGTTTCAGCGGTGCCACATTTGGCCACCTGAGCCAGAACCGCGCCTGTGGCTGGATTGGTTACCGCCAGTGTCTCGCCGGAGTCTGCATCTACCCATTGGCCGTTTATAAAGGCCTGGGATTTAATAAGGCTGGGGTCATTGAGTATTAAGGTCATCGAATTGTCCATTAACTGTGTTATTTAACTGTCTGTATTCTACGCTAGGGACAGCATAACCCATCAGTGGCAAATAGTGCTGCACCTGTGTGACAGGGGCAATACCCATGTTTAGGTATATAGCCCCACCCTAAGTTGATTGCCACAGATAGAGATTGTCAGGCATGGCAAAAAACCTGTAATCTGAGCCTCAGATGTCTCAAAGGACTCAAATGTTATAGAGAATGGCTGATTCTGAACTACATTTTATTCGTGATGGTATTCATACCCATCTGGCACTGCCTGCGGCCAAATTATTAGCCCTGGTGCCACAGCTAAACGAGTATTTTTCCGGCTGTAAATGGATCCGGGTGGGGTGGGGCGACTACCGCTACTATGGCGCCGAACACCAACCATTATGGCTGGGGTTGCGGGCGCTATTGTTGCCCACCTCGTCGGTTGTAGGCCTGCTGGAGACAGACGATCTGCGTGAGACAATCAGTAGAAATGGCCACCTCTACAGCATCAGTCTCAGCGAAGGGCTGTTGGATTCTGTAGCTGTGT
>CAXAJC010000092.1:0-7532 GCA_963969005.1 uncultured Cellvibrionales bacterium
CACTGCTGGGTTGCCACTGGTTCCAGCTGGCGGTGCCATTGAATAATCCCAGCCGCAGTTTGCTGTTGCCGGAGCCCAGTGCCATGGCGCCACCACTGCTCCAGCCCTGTCGGGCGTAGCGCAACCAGGGTGCGGCAAAGCTGCTGTCGTCTTCGGTAGAGCCGGGAGTCAGTGCGCCGTCACCGTAAACCCCAAAGAACCAGCCCGGGTTGGCATTTATTCCGGCAAACTGTTCGCCGCCCTGTTGATCTTGAAAATGCAAGGCAAAGTAATCAGCCTGCACTTGATCATTGGGGTTGCCGCTGGTGCGGAAGTTCCGCTGCCATGGGTCTGAGGCGACCCCCAGCTGAAGTCTGCCACCGCTGGCAATATTCTTACTGCCATGGCTGAGCGGTGTCGGGATACCTGTGGCAGAGACGGTCTGAATCACTGAGCTGGCAGGTTGTTGGAAGGGAAAGCCCAGTTCGTCGAACATTGTCACCTTAAACTGGCTGAGGCTTTGTGACAGTCCTTCCCCAAGCGCCCCGCCGAAGACGGCGATACCGGTCTGAGCGGGATTGACCATACCATTATCCAGGCTGGCACCGGTCGCGCTGCTTATTGCCCCAACAGGTCTGGTAGCGGCATCCAGATCCAGCAGCCCCTGACCATAGATACTGCTATTGGCATAGATACCATTCTTGTTGGCGGTTTCCAGCAACCGGTCGACCAGCTCGTGATTGCCCACAGTGGGAAACAGTTGTTTTAGCAGGGCCAGAGAGCCGCTGACCAATGGTGCCGCAAAAGAGGTGCCTATGGTACGGCCATAATAATCCTCTCCTGCCCCAGCATCTGCCGGAGGTGAGGTGGGAGACAGTATTAACTCATTGTCGGTAAAGTCCCCATCACCGTTGGCATCGCCACCGCCAGGCGCGGCGAGACAGAAGCTCGCGGCTGCGCCACAGTGATTTGAGTAGGAGGAGATAGCACCCGCTCTGTCAACCGCAGCAACGGCGAGCATATGGTTCTGCAATTCGGGAAATAAATAGGGCAGCCCGGGCAGTAACTCTGGTGAACTGGCATCGACTTCATTATCGGACTGGTCCACCTTGCCAAATGCATTGCCGGCGGATATGACAAAGATAGCGCGATCGCCCTGGGCTTTATTCTGTTGTCTGAGTGCATCTATTGTATTGCCCAGAAAGTTTTCTATGGAGGCCGCCGTGTAAGAAGTCACCACGCCGGAGACACCAAAACTCATATTAACAATATCCACCTGATTGGCCATGGTGGTAAAGCGGTCGGCAAAGTAATTGTCATCGGCAAATGTGAGACTGGCTTCATCCAGAGGCTCATAGGGGCCACCCCCTGAGCCAAGGGGAATTTCAAAGGCAAGAATATTTGCCTCGTAGGCCACCCCATGCATATTGAGGTTGGCATAGAGATTGTTGTCCCGATTGGCGGCGATTACACCGGCAACCAGGGTGCCATGGATAACCGCTTCATCGGTTCTGGGGTTGGAGCCGTCATAATCAGAACCGGCATAGCTGACTTTGTTGCCATTGGTAGTACTGAATTCAATATGGTCCTCATAGACCCCCGAGTCTATAACGCCGACGGTAACCCCCTCCCCTGTGGCTCCCCGGGCATAGGCACTGGAGGCATTGATTGCCGCCAGGCCGCCCATGCCCTCGTACTCGGCGGTTTCAAAACCAGCCGCGGTAGCGGCAAAGTTATCTGCATCGTCACCCTGGGCACTAAAACTACTGAAGGGCGGGCTGCTGATGGGAGAGCTATTGCCTGCCGGGGCTGGCACCGTGGCTGTGCCGGTTGATTGCACTGTGCCGCCGCCACCGCCACCACAGGCAGATGCCGTTAGTGCAATGGCCATTGGCACAGCTATGCTGATTGAATGGCAAGAAATATCTAGGTTATCCATTTTCATTTGAGTCTCCGTTTTAATGTCTAATCAATCCCTATTTAGGCTATATTAGCAGCATTATCAGCTAAGTAAGAGCAAACAGGAAAAACACAGATATGCATATTCATATCCTTGGTATCTGCGGTACTTTTATGGGCAGTTTGGCACAGTTGGCCAAGGCTGCTGGACATTCGGTTTCTGGCTGCGATGCCAATGTCTATCCGCCCATGAGTACACAGTTGGAAAAGGCAGGTATTGTTCTTGTTGAGGGCTTTGATCCCGAGCAGTTGCAGCCAGCTCCAGACCTGGTTGTAGTCGGTAATGCGCTGTCCCGAGGAAATCCCTGCGTTGAAGCCATGCTCGACCAGCGACTCCCCTATGTCTCCGGCCCCCAGTGGTTGGGAGAAACGATTTTGCGGCACAAACATGTGCTCTCTGTATCTGGCACCCATGGCAAAACTACCACCAGCAGTATGCTGGTCAAAATTCTCGATAGTGCCGGGCTGGAGCCTGGATTTTTGATTGGCGGTGTGCCTCAGGATACCGGGCTGTCGGCGCGTCTGAGTGACAGCGATTACTTTGTTGTGGAGGCTGATGAATACGACAGCGCCTTCTTTGACAAGCGCTCTAAATTTGTCCATTACCACAGTGATACTCTGGTAATTAATAATCTCGAATTTGACCATGCAGATATTTTTGACGATTTGGCTGCTATCCAGAGACAGTTCCATCATTGTGTGCGCACTGTGCCCAGTACTGGCGCTGTGATATATCCCGGCGGAGATGAAAATATTCGCGGGGTGATTGAGCAGGGTTGCTGGAGCCAACAGCAGCCATTTGGTGATCAGTCGAACTGGCACTATCAATTGTCAGCGGCAGATGGATCGCAGTTTGACATTATCCATGGCGCTGACCGGGGCACAGTGAGCTGGCGGCACAATGGCTTGCACAATGTTTCAAATGGCCTTGCCGCTGTGATTGCGGCTTGTCAGGTGGGTGTCAGTCTCGATCAGGCCTGCGCCGGGCTGAGTGATTTTGTCGGCGTTAAACGGCGCATGGAACTGATCTACCAGGATCCTCAGGTCAGTGTTTACGATGATTTTGCCCATCATCCGACGGCCATCAAAACTACAATTGCCGGGTTGCGCGCCAAGGTCGGGGCGGAGCGGATTATTGCTGTAATTGAGCCCCGGTCAGCCACCATGAGACTGGGGATTCACAAGGATAGTCTGAGTGGTGCTGTGGCTGAGGCCGATCAGGTTCTGTGGTATCAGAATCCGCGCATTGATTGGGATATCAATGCCGTTGCCGAGGCCTGTCCTGTCCCTGCAGAGGCCACCGATAATATTGATAGTTTGTTAGCGCTTACGACTAACGCGATCTCCAAAACAACTCATATTGTGATTATGAGTAACGGGGGCTTTGAGGGTTTTCACAGCCGTCTGACTGAATGCATTGAGGCTAGGTCCTAGACCCTTAAGTTAAAGGTCACTGGCCCATCGTTGCACAGTGATACCTGCATATCAGCGGCAAAAATACCGCTTTCAATCTTACTGTGCTGAGCCCGGGCCTGGGCTAAGAAGTAATGGTACAGACTCTCTGCCTGCTCTGGGGCTGCGGCCGACGAAAAACTGGGGCGTAAGCCTTTGTTGGTATCTGCAGCCAGAGTGAACTGGGAAATAACCAGCAGGCCGCCATTAATATCCAGCAGGGAAAGATTCATCTTATCCCTCTCATCTGAAAATAACCTGTAGTTCAGCACCCTGTGCAGAAGTTTGTCGGCTATGCTCTGGGAGTCGGTTTTTTCAATCCCCAGAAGCAGCAATATGCCCTGATCAATCTGACCATTGATCTGCTGATCTATGGCTACTGAGGCTGAGGATACGCGCTGAATAAGTCCGTACAAGTATTAGTTGCTCTGTGTATTAATCTGGTATGCCAGCTTTTCGGTCGCTGCAATTAAAGCATCAGTGGTGCCCGGTTCGCTAGAGGAATGGCCTGCATCAGCAATTATTTTTAGCTCGGCGTTGGGCCAGGCCTCGCTCAAGGCTAGAGCCTGATTAACCGGACACACCATATCGTAGCGCCCATGGACTATGGTGCCGGGAATATCTTTTAGCCGCTGGGTATTGTTGAGAATCTGGTTGGGCTCAAGAAATGCTTTGTGGACAAAGTAATGGGCCTCAATGCGTGCCATTGCCATGGCTAGATGGGGGTTGGAAAAATGATCAACCAGATTTTCATTGACATGGAGCGTGGAGCAGCGGCCCTCCCAGATAGACCAGGCTTTAGCAGCGGCCATGCGCTCAATCTCATTGTCCCCGGTTAGTCGCCGATAAAAGGCACCGAGCATATCGCCGCGCTCCCGGGGTGGAATCACCTGAATGTACTGTTGCCAGTACTCGGGAAACACATGGTTGGCACCCTGCTGATAGAACCAGTGGATATCTTCGTCGCGGCACAAAAATATTCCCCGCAGAATCAAACCCATCACCAGTTCAGGATAGGTCTGTGTATAGACCAGCCCGAGGGTTGAGCCCCAGGAGCCACCAAAAACCACCCAGCGGTCAACCTTCAGCGCCTTGCGAATGGTTTCAATGTCTTCGACCAGAGCGCTGGTATTATTGTCTTCAAGTTCGGCATGAGGCGTGGATTGACCGGCGCCGCGCTGATCAAACAAAATAATGCGATATTTATCCGGGTCAAAAAAGCAGCGATCTGCTGCTCTGGTGCCACCTCCTGGTCCACCATGCACAAACAGAACGGGGATCCCCTCTGGGTTGCCTGATTCCTCCACATGCAGTTTGTGGGGTGGTGTTACGGCGATGTTGTGAGTCTGATAGGGACGGATCGCGGGAAATGCTTTTCGCATGAGACTTTTTTCCTTGTGCTTTATTCCTCTAGCGGTCTGCGTAATCTATGAGCAGATTAATATAGACAAACCCAACTGGCTAGACTACTTTTGACCCTTTATACCCAAGGGCAAGGCTTTGTTATGGATAAGGTTACTTCCTATACTCGTTGTACTTGGTGCGGAGATGATCCGCTGTATCAACAATACCATGATCAGGAATGGGGGCTACCTTGCAGGGATGATAAGAAGCTATTTGAATTTGTGCTGCTGGAAGGTGCTCAGGCTGGACTGTCCTGGATCACCATTTTGCGCAAACGGGAAAATTACCGCAGAGCCTTTGCCGACTTTGAGGTAGAAAAAGTAGCTGCCTTCAATGAGCAGGATATCGAGCGCTGTGTTGGGGATGCTGGCATTGTGCGCAATCGATTAAAGATCAACAGCGCTATCTCTAATGCGCGCTGTTTTTTGGAAGTGCAGGCAGAATTTGGCAGCTTTAGCGATTATTTTTGGGGCTATGTGGACGGCACGCCGATAGTCAATCAATGGGCCAGTCATGCTGAAATTCCGGCTTCAACCGCGCTGTCAGACAGCATTAGTAAAGATATGAAAAAGCGTGGGTTTAAATTTTTTGGCAGCACTATCTGCTACGCTCATATGCAGGCTATGGGTCTGGTTAATGACCATACGACAGACTGCTATCGCCATGCCCAGTGCCGTTAAAATCTAGCCTGCTACTACCATATCACGGCCCATATGCTTGGCCTGGTACAGGCCATTCTCCGCAGTCGACATCAAATCATCTACGCCGGTGCACTTGTCGATTGAGGCGACTCCCATGCTGAGAGAGATTCGCAATATGTCCCCCTGTGCCTGCATCTCAATCTCTGTGGCTTTGGTGCGCAGGCGCTCGGCGATATTAACAGCGGCCTCGCTGCAGGCGTTGGGCAGCAGCACCATAAACTCATTGCCTCCCCAGCGCGCAACTATATCCTCATCCCGTAGTGGTTTCTGTAGCATTTGACCAATGGCATAGAGAATTTCATCCCCTACATCATGGCCATAGCGATCATTGATAAATTTAAAGTTATCCAGAGCGGCCAGCAGTATTGAAAATGGCGCATTAACCATTTGGTATTGCTTAACCAGTCGGTATTGTTGATATTGAAGCGCTAAATGGCCTTCCATGCTGTGGCGATTAGGCAGTTGGGTCAGCACGTCCTGATGGGTAATTTCATCCACTCGCGATGACAGATCTTGGTACTTGATCAGGCTGTCAAAGCGTGAGTTGTCCATGGCAATCGCAAAGGCGGCGATAATGGCGTAGGACGATAGGAATCGAACTACCAGAATATCACTGTATTCAGGCACCGGGAATGGCATTGCTCCGCCACAGAAAATCCAGGTGGATGTGGTAAACAGGGCGATAAGCATGGTCAGACTTTGGCGGTGGCCAAATATGCCAACCAGCACAGGCACAATGGTCAGGCACCACATTAATGATGTTGGATCAGAGGCTCCCACCAGCAGAAAGAAAAAGCCGACAAACAAGGTGGTGGCCAGCAGGAGTCTGGCCAGACTGTGATGTTTAAAAATATAGAAAATGCCCAATGCAACGATAAGCACACCAGCAATGGCAAGGTAGAAGGTGGCCAGACCCATTTCGCCCTGACGGTAGGAGTAAAAAGCGAACATAATGGCAATAATTTCTTGTGCCATCAGGGAAAAAGACAGAAAACCGCCAGTGATTAGATCTTTGTTATCCTTCGTGGACATACTTTGACTTCCATGCATTACTCACTAAATAATAGCTCACAATGACACAGAAATCGAAATTTAGGTCCTGGGGTCAGCGGCTTATTTTGGTGCGCGTTTGCGCAGGTTTTCAGTTAGCAGCTTTTTACGCAGGCGAATGCTCTGGGGCGTTACTTCTACCAGTTCGTCATCCTCGATAAATTCCAGAGCCTGCTCAAGGGTATGTTTGATTGGTGGTACCAGAGTCAGAGCTTCATCTGTCCCTGAGGCCCGCACATTGGTCAGCTGCTTGCCTTTGATCGGGTTGACCACCAGATCATTGCCCCGAGAGTGAATACCGACAATCTGCCCTTCGTAGACATCGATGGCGTGGCCGAGGAACAGACGCCCTCGGGCCTGGATATTGAACAGGGCGAAGGCAGCAGTTTTGCCCTTCACCATGCTGATCAGCGCGCCATTTTGGCGACTGTGAGCTTCGCCGCTTTTTACGGGACCATAATGATCAAACACGCTGGTCATAATGCCTGAGCCACTGGTCAAGGTGAGAAAAGCACCACGGAAGCCAATCAGCCCGCGGGAAGGAATCATAAACTCCAGTCGCACGCGACCTTTGCCATCTGGCTCCATATTGGTCATCTCGCCTTTGCGCATTCCCAGCTCTTCCATCACTGACCCCTGATGCTGATCTTCAACATCGATCACCACTTGCTCATAGGGCTCCTGAATTTCGCCATCCACTTCTTTGGTGACAACTTCCGGGCGGGACACGCCCATTTCAAAACCTTCCCGGCGCATGGTTTCGATCAGAACTGAGAGGTGCAATTCACCACGACCGGAAACAATAAACTTATCCGGTGAATCACCCTGTCTAACGCGGAGGGCAACGTTGTGAATCAGTTCTTGCTCGAGACGATCTTTAATATTTCTGGTGGTAACAAACTTGCCTTCCAGACCGGCAAATGGCGAATTGTTAACGATAAAGGTCATGCTTACGGTCGGCTCATCGACACTCAGTGCGGGCAGAGC